>USOR01000019.1 GCA_900556425.1 uncultured Coriobacteriaceae bacterium | reverse complement strand
GTGGTTCGCTGCTGCTCATCCCGCTTGCCTGCTCGCTGTTCGGCATCGGCCAGGACATCGCCATGCAGGTCGTCGCCGTCGGCCTCATCATCGGCGTCATCCAGGATTCCTGCGAAACCGCGCTTAACTCCTCCTCCGACGTGCTGTTCACGGCATCCGCCGAGTACATGGCGCGCCGCAAGAAGGGCATCGAGTTCTTCCCCGGCAAGGACGCACCGCTTCCCATCGAGGAAGTCGAGGAGGACAAGCTCGACGAGGCACAGCTCGAGGGCACCGAGGACACCTGGGCCGCCAAGGAAATCGGGTAGAGGGAAGCGAGCTTGCAATGTCTTTCTCCGACTTGCTACTCGAAATACCCGCGAGCAAAAACCTATTGCCTCATGTCACGCCCGCCATGGTGCAAGATGAGCTGGCTCATAAAGATCGCATCCCTGAGCTTCATTTCACGCACGATAGGCCGTTTCGCTGGTTTTGCGCCATCGACGACATCGGCCAGATCGAAAAAACAGACCTCACGCATCTCGCCAGCCAGATGCTCATGATAGTGCGGCTCGATGATGTGGAAGCACTGGAGCAGATCCTCCCCAACGCTTCCTATATCGCCTGCATTGATGACATCGATACTGTCATGTGCATCCAGAATCTATTCGTAACCATGTACATGTGGGAGAATACCCTCGAATACATCGTCATGAAAAACGGAGCCATTGGCGAACTCCTGGACGCAAGTACTTCCATTCTGAGCAACTTCATCTTTGTTTCCGACAACAACTTCAATGTCATTGCTCGTACTACTGAGATTGACCCACCAGATGATCTACATCGCTCCATAATCGAAAACGGTTGCCTCACCCAAGCCACCATTGCCGAGGAGCGTTTTCGCCTCCCGGAAGAGACCTTCTATACGCGCGGGGCATCAGACATCACGCCATTCGACCGCGTTTCATTCCCCATTCACATCCACCACGCATACTTCGGGTCCATCTCGATGTCGTGCAACGAGAAATCGGATACCCCCGGCCTCCGAGATGCGTTTCTCATCCTCGCAAACCACGTGCAAATGGCTTGTGAGCGCCTATGGGCAAAGGAAACGATGCGGGAAGCGCCCTCATTCTTCTTTTTCGAAAGGTTGCTACGTGGCAATGCAGTCACCGACGAATATGTTACAGCGCAACTGGAGGAAAACGGTCTTCCCAAAAATGGCCTGTACAAGGTCGTGCTCTTCGATGTGGATCCGAGCATTGAGCCCGAAAAGGCTTATACGCTCAACAAAATCGCATCGACCCTCAATAACGGACATGTACGATGTTTCCCCTTCGAACATGCCGTCATCGCCGTCCTGTATGGCTCTCGTATCGATGGGGAGCTATCTCACCGCAAAACCATAGAAGAGGTAACCGAGCGCATATATGGG
Organism: uncultured Coriobacteriaceae bacterium; assembly: GCA_900556425.1. Taxonomy (GTDB): domain Bacteria; phylum Actinomycetota; class Coriobacteriia; order Coriobacteriales; family QAMH01; genus QAMH01. The sequence continues at coordinate 9,033 of USOR01000019.1, read as the reverse complement.
GGACTTGACATCGTAAGTGCAATGTCCTCAGTCTTCTCGTGTATCGAGAATTTGGCCTTCGCCTATCGGCAAACGCAAATTGCCCTCGGTTTCAGACTCTCCATTGACCGAGAGAGAAGCATCGACGGAATCACGGACCCTCGCGGCATATACATGTTCGAGGATGCACTCCTCTACTACCTGATAGACGCCACAGAACGAGACGAAGCCTTCATGAAGTTCACTTTTAGCTCGTCTATCGTCAACATCCTCTGGGAAGAGGATGTGAATAATGGCACCGACTATCTGAAGATTCTCTGGTTCTATCTGAAGAACGAGCGCAATGCCACGAATACCGCCCAGGAGCTTCACATGCATAGAAACACGGTGCTCTACCACATAGACAAGATTCAGCAGCGTTTCGATTTCGACATGGGCCTCAAATCGGCCCGCGACTGGATGCTTGTCTGCTTCAAATCGCTGTTCTCGCGTCTTTCCGGCGAATCTCTCTCGACAATCTTCAGCGTAAACCGCTAGATTCACAAAGAACGGCCTGCATCCGGGTCATGCAGCTCACCTGATTCTCCAAGTCGCGATTTACCCTTCTTGTAAACATGGGTTGGATCCATGAGCAGGCTCGCTCCGCACGCCGCGCATACATGCGAACCAGTGGCGTTTTTGAAACGGCATTCGGGGCACCGATGCACGTAGACAGCCGGAGGCGTCTCACCTCGACATCGTCCACAGTTGAAACAGTAATGGCACGATCCCATGCATCCCCCTTCAGGATATCTCTCAAAAAGACAAGGAGCCCCTCCGCATAAAGGGGCTCCTCGCTTAATGCATGATTGGTTCTACAGGTGGTCACCCTCGAGGATGCCCTCGGCGTCATCCTCGGCAATTTCCCTGGCACTTGCCTGGTCATCGGCAATCTTGCCGGCAACACTTGAGCGTACGTTGGGAAAGAGGAAGAGCGAGACGATGGCCGCGACGCAGACGCAGGCGGCGCCCACGTAGATTCCCTGGTAATAGGGCAGACCATCAACCATGCCCGTAGCGGCGATGGCCAAAGGCGAAACAATATAGGATGCGATGAGGAACATACCGAAGTTCTGGAACGTCGCCTGAATTCCGCCGATGATGCCATAGTGCTCGGGCTTCACGCCGGGAAGCAGCGTTGGCAGCATCTTGGTAAAGGGCATCACACATGCCATGAGTACGGGTTGCAGGCAGAACAGAATCCAGGTATAGGGACCGTAGGGCAGGAAGAACACCAAAGCGAAACAGATGGCTGTGCCCAGCAAGCAGATAATGAAGGGTGCACGCATATTCTTGAACAGCTTGGCAAACACCACAGGCAGGACCATTGACGCAATGCAGGCGATAACCGTGTTGATCGTGGACATATCGCCAGCAACAGGCGCCATAGCAGGATCACCCATAAGCGTCGTTACGGCGGGAACCATGTACGAGCCGTTGATATTGGTCATGCCAAATACCAGGAACGCGGTGATGCCGATGGCCCAAACACGCCAGTCCTTGAGGACTTCCTTAGCATACTGACCGACTGGTTCCGAGGACCTGTGCTCATTGGGATGCTTGCGATACACGGCGAACCAGGCAATCAGGCCTATTACAATGAGGCCAAAGCTAATCCACCAAGCTTGATGGATTTCGGGAAGGTGAGAACCGACGTAAATGGCAAGTGCCGCACCGGCCGACATGCCAGCGGTGTACACACCCATGGCAAAGGAGTTGGCCGTCCCGGGAAACCACAGGCGCAGAAGTTTGGCAGAGTTGGCGTTGAGCGCCGCAACTCCCGTGCCCATGAAGAAGCTCGCGATAAAGAGGCCCCAGTAATCAACGACAAAGCAGCGAGCCAAGGCTCCAAGAGCCGCCACGGCAAAGGCAACGAAAAACACCTTACCCAAGCCGACACGGTCAGCGAGTACACCACCGGCGATACAGAGCAGCACACCCGAAAAATATGGAATGGACATGATCATGGAGAACGCCATAGGCTCGCATTGATACTCCTGCATGACCATCAGCGCGGCACCGCCGGGAATGATGAATGAAAATTGAAGCGCTATGAGGAGAATGGTCATTCCTATGAGAATGGCCCATCTCCACGGAAGCAGCTTTTCCTCTTGCATGTTCCCTCCTTGTTTGCGAGCTCATGCTCGCCATAAGTCAAAAGCCGACCTTGAAGCCAGCACGAACGAACGTTTTGTATTCCCGGGGGTGCCCGTCTGGACACCCCCGGGCTCTCGATCTTCCCTAGCGCGGGAAAATAACCATCTGAGACTTCATTTCAGCCTCAGCCTTCTTGGCCTTGGCCGCGAGTTCCTCGACAGGACCGTAAACCATCACGCCTGCCTGGCAGTGATGCACGCAAGTCGGAAGTTTGCCAACGGCCGTGCGTGCCGCGCACAAGTCACATAGATGGGTAGGGACGGGAATGTTATTGAACTCCCACTTCCCGTCCGACGTCTCGAACGGGCCCATGGTGACGAGCCTGATGCCAAAGTCGCCCTTGGGCATGTCATGCTCCTTCTTGCAGGCTACCTCACAGGCATGGCAGCCCGAGCAGTACTCGTAATCGATCATCAGACCATATTCGCCTCTGGTCATTGCTTGTTCCTTTCTCCTTGTGGCTACCAGCTACCTGATGCCGTCATAGAAGCTCGGCGTATCCGTCTTATGAGACGGGCCGTGCGTATAACCGCTTCCACGAGTCACTTGATAAGTGGGCTGGTTCTCCTTCGTCATGGTGTCGGGTGTGGCCGGATACACCTTGGCAATGGAGCTCTTAATGGGGGCACCGTAACCCGACGGGCCGTTCTCGCCCATGGGAATAAGGTTGTTCGGATTGCAGTCAAACACGCCGAACAGCTCCGGCTCGGCGGCCTCTTTCTCCGGGAACCACCAGCCATGCTCCGTGGAGATGACGCGCGGGTCGAGCGTATCGTTGTACCGAGCAACCTGGCGGCACTTGCCCATCTGGTTCTCGATCCAAGCCCACTGCCCCTCGGCGATGCCGTATTTTGCGGCGGTGTCCGGATGAATGTCGAAATACGGGACCGGATGCAGCTCGCGGCTCGTCGTATCGGGCTGGCGCCACTCGGAGTGGAAGAACTCGAACGAGCGCTTACCCGTGGTGAGGACCAGCGGATATTCCTCAGAGAGCTGAGGGGTGCTGTAAGGACTCGAGGGAGGTTCCTCGTAGAAGGGCAGCGGATCCATATCCCACGCATCAAATAGCACGGGGGCCAGTTCGTAGAGACCGGTAACCGTATTGAAACCGGGCTCGCCATCAGGACGCAGCAGGCCGTTCTCGTGCTTGAAATAGCGGAAGGGATGATAGTACCAACCGCCCGCTTCCTCGAGCTCTTCCATTGAGTCAAAACGGCAATCCGGCGCCGTCTGCATACGCCAGTTCATGTAATCGCGCGGCGTTTGCACCCACTCCGGCCACAGCTCAGGCGCAAGACGATGGCCAAGGTCAATCATAATCTGCTCGTCTTCCTTGGCCTCGTAGTAGCTACCCGTCTTGGTGAGAGAACGAATCGGGTCGAACCATACGCGGACGCAATCACGCTCGTTGGACATGGCGCAGGGCAGAAGCAAATCGGCACAGGCACTCGCAAACGGAGTCATGAACATGTCGATATCGCAGATGAAATCGACCTTGTCCATCGCGCGGTAGATACGCGGGGCATCCTGGCCCATATTTGCGATGGGATTGGAAGATTGAATCCAGAGCATGCGCACCGGACGCGGGTCGCCCTTTTCGTCCTTGCCTGTCTCGATGGCATCGAGAATTGCATCAGATTGCGAGCTTGCCGTGAAACCAGACTTCTTGAGCGGATACTTGGAATTGCCGAGGCGCTTCTCGACCATGCCCTCTTTAAGATACTCAATGCCGGAGTTGTAGCCAAACTCGAGACCACCGGCCTGATCAATAAGGATGTTACCGCCGGGATTGTCAATGTTGCCGGTAATGCCCGCAAGGTCGGCGATGGCAAGAGCCGTCTGCGTTCCGATCTTGGACATGTCAACGGCAAGACCCCACTGGATGGTGGAGGGGTTCGACTTCGCATAAAAGCGCGCAGCCTCAATAAGCGTGTCCTTGTCGACCCAGCAGATTTCGGCGACCTTCTCAGGAGGATACTCTTGCACGCGCTCCTTGAGCTCTTCGAAGCCATAGCACCATTTCTCGACGAACTCATGGTCATAGAGGTCTTCGTTAATGATGACGTTCATCATGCCAAGAGCCAGCGCCGCATCAGTACCAGGACGCAGGCGCAACCAGTATTTGGCACGGCTGCCAATCCAGGTGAGCTGCGGATCGACGCTGATAAGCTCACTACCACGCTTCATAGCCTCGACAATCCAATGCCCGAGGAATGCATCCGAATTGCATACGACTGGATTCGTGCCCCAGAGGACGATGCACCCGGGAACCTTCCAATCCTCATCCTCCTCATAGCGCCTATCGCGGAACTGCGACATATCCGCAACCCACTGGTTGCCCATAACCACATAGCACAGCGCCGTACGAGGCAGCATGCAGCTATCACCAGAGAGGAAGCACAGGGTGAGATCCGGACCACCGAAGTTCGCGTACTGATTATGGGCGATAACCTGAGAAACATTGCGTCCGGTACCAATCATCGAGATGATGGACTCCGGTCCGCTCTCTTCCTGGAACTTACGAACGTTCTTCTCGATGATTTCGTAGGCCTCGTCCCAGCTAATGCGCTCCCAGGTATCCTGGCCGCGCTCATTGCGAGCACGCTTCATGGGGTACTTCAAGCGGCTCTCATGATTCACGAGCTCGGGAAGTTCAAGGCAGCGCATGCAAAGCCTGCCCTGGTTAAACGGGGAGTTGGGATCACCCTCGACCTTGACGAGCTTATCGTTCTCGTCGGTATAAAAGATGACCTGGCATCCCTCGTGACAACCAGGACCCGACCACATCGTAGTTCGCGTGGCAGTAAGGTCGCCCTCTTTCCATCGCAGCTTCTTAGGGTACAGATCAAGGTTGTACTCGTTGTTGTACTCCATTCCTTCTCCTCTCTAACGCCTCTTTCAATGCCGTCATGCAGATTTCTGACATGCTGGCCACACTGGCTTCATGCTATGAAATTGGCCTATGGGGTCGTAATGGCAAAAGCTCCAAAGAATGAGTCGCCTTTTTGGAACATCCTCCATAGGTGCGACAAAAGTACTGCCCATATACTCACGGCACACGTTCGTAAAAGATTCAGGGGAGTGCAATGAGCAAGGCGTATGTCAAAACAGCAATAGCAGCATGCCTCATCATGAGTGCAATGATTGCCGGCACGGTAAGTTTCGGGTTCTTCATGGACCCCGTTACAAGCAGCATGGGGTTCGAGCGCGCGACGTTTTCGCTATACTTCAGCCTCATCACCATTGTCGGAACCATCACCTTGCCGATTTACGGTCGCCTAATAGAGCGGTTCGGCACGCGCCCGTTCGTAATCTTTGGCGGAATATGGACGGGTGTCGCGATGGCCGCGTTATCGCTCTGCCAGTCTCTTCCCGCGTTCTATATCGTGGGTTGTCTCGTCGGGCTCGGCTTCTTCGGGTGCAGCTACGCTGTCGTACCCGTCATCGTTTCGGAATGGTTCGTCGAGAAAAACGGTTTCGTTATGGGCTTGACCGCAGCATGCGGTGGCATCGTCGCCGTGATATTGAGTCTCGTGTTTCCCGCTTTCATCATCCAATTCGGCTGGTCTAATGGTTATGTACTCCTGGGAGTCGTCGTCTTCGCACTTACCACCCCGGTAGGCTTGTTTCTCCTTCGCTCGAAGCCGAGCGACGTTGGCCTTGCCCCCTATGGTGCAAATGCGACTCCCGCACAATCCTCAAATACCGATGTGTCTGGATTGAGCTTTGCTCAAGCACTGAGAACCCCTCAGCTCTGGGTGGTTGCTCTGGGGTTCATGGTGCTGGCAATCACGGTCACGGTCACCCAACACCTCGCGGCCCTCTTCGTGAGCATCGGCTTCGATGCTGTCATGGCGGGTATATTCATGTCTGTCATATCCGCTGGCATCATCGTCACAAACTTCGGTGCCGGCATACTCGCCGACAAAATGGGATTGATGCGCGCCTTTATCCTATGCTCTGTTTTGTTAGCGCTTTCATTCGTGCTCCTACCGATCACGGCATCCATTCCGCTCATCTGTATCGCACTTGTGTTGATGTCGATTGGCAACGCTAACACCACGCTTTTTGCGCCCATGATGACCCAGAGTATTTTCGGTATACGTGATTACGCCTCAATTTGGGGTGTCATCAGCATGGCATCTGTGCTCGGGCAGGCCGTAGGTGCTCCTTGTTGGGGTCTTGCCTATGACCTTACCGGCGGATACGAAATCGCCATGTTCATCTCAGCTGTCCTAGTCTGCGTTTCCGCTATCGCACTTTTCGGAGCAAGCAAGACAGGGCGCGCGTGACCCCCCCCCCCCGCCTCTGCCCTCCCAGAGGCAAATGAAGGCGGGCTTCGCATTATTATGCGGGGCCCGCCAAATTTATTGCCGTTCATAAATTCCTGTCAGACAAGGATGCCTGGGCCACCAAGGAGATTGGCTAGCGGCTTCTTGCTGTCGCATATTCGCGTAAACGAGCGGGGCGGTTGCATATGCAGCCGCCCCGTTTTTGTTTGCCGGCCTGTCAGCGTCGTTGAAGCGAGCCCTAGCGGAATGATCTGCCAGCCATCGCATACGCACTGCCAAGGATCCCTAGTCGCTGACCGCAATCCGCGCCCAGCTGCCAAGGATTCCCGGCCCCTGACCGTCAGATGCCAAGAACAGCGGTCACTGACCGCAAAGTATGGCGAAATAGCACGGCTTAACGGGTTATATCGGTCACAGGCCGGCAATGAGAAATGCGGTCGAAATGAATTTCTCATCAGACCGTCTAGCAAGCATCGAGAAACAATTTCATGTGCTCGCACGCTGCGTTTGTCCGGACTTTGCCGCAAGATGGCCCGATTCCGCTCTGGTTTCACTCCGATTTCGTACAGATTCTGGGGGTGGATGGCCCGGACGACTCCGTCCTAGTATGTGCGCTCAACGAACTAAGCCGCCATGTGCGGAAGGTGCGCACGGCACATAACACGAGGAGATCGGATTCGAAGCACAGGCCCCTGCGATTATTGAAATAGCAGTCAAAATGTTTATACTATGTTTTAACATTTTGATGAGTGTCAAACAGGGGGCAGTCATGGAAGCTACGCTTAAAAAGTGGGGAAACAGCCAGGGAATACTCATTCCGAAAAGCCTCTGCGAATATCTTGGCATCAGCATCGGCGATCATCTCGAAATTGAAGAGTCAAATGGAGCAGTCACCATGAAGCCTATCCAGAAACGATACACACGATCTAAAAAACTTTCGGCATCTGATTTGTTTTCCGATTGGGATGGACCATATCAAGCACCGGCAGATTGGAATTTGCAAGGCGCAGAAATTGACTGGGGCAAGCCAACTGGCGAGGAATTGCCATGGTGAGCATTTTCGATCAGGGAGATATCATCGAGGTCAACCTCGATCCAACCCTCGGCCATGAACCTCAAAAAACGAGGCCTGTTCTCGTGATAAGCGCGAGCGATTTCAACATGAGGTCGAGTCTCACGGTGGTAGCCCCCATAACATCAATCAATAATGGCTATCCAATGCACGTGTGCCTATCTGGCGATGAAAGCGCCAAGGGCTATGTATGCGTCGAACAATTGCGCGCCATCGATCTCATAGCACGAAAAACCACATACATTGGCACCGCCTCGCCTGAAACAATGGATGCCGTGCTCACGCGCGTCGGCGCAGTATTCGGAATCTAACTCCATCAAAACATGAGGCGGCTCTGAATTGAACCGCCCCGTCTTCATTATTCAGCCCTACGTGCATGTTGCAGCGATGCGCTTCCTACAGCGCCGCGAGCACCTCGCCAACGCTGCGTTTGACCTCGGCCTTGGCCTTCTCGACGTCGATGGTCTCGTACTCCCCGTTCCTGTAGAGCACTTGGCCGTCGCACATGGTGAGCACCACGTCTGCGCCGTTGGCGCTGTAGACAAGGTTAGTCGCGATGTCGTGCACGGGCGTCATCCATGGCGTGTCGATGTCCATGACGACAAGATCGGCGCGCTTGCCCTGCGCCAGCACGCCGCAATCATGGCGACGCTGGGAGCGTGCGCCATTAACCGTGAGCATGCGCAGGATCTCCTTGGGCGTGATGATGGCCGGGTCGAGCGCGTTACCCTTCTGGGCGCAGGCGAGCAGATAGGCGCTTTGCAGGATGTTGTGGGTATTGTTCGACGCCATGCCGTCCGTGCCGAGCGAGCAATGCACGCCGGCATCGATCATGGCCTGCACTGGCGCAAAGCCGCTCGCGAGCTTCATGTTACTCGCGGGGTTCAGACTCACGTTCACGCCCTTGGCCGCCATGAGCTCGATATCGGGGGGCTCTACCCATACGCAATGAGCCGCAGTGACCGGAATATCGAAGGCACCCAGATGGTCGAACCAGGCCGCCGGCGTCATGCCGTCGTGTCGCTCCTTGCACTCGTCGCACTCGAGCTTGGTCTCGGCCAGGTGGATGTGCAGGCCCGTATCATGCGCCTTGGCCTCGGCAACGCAGCGCTCGATCATGCCCTGGGGCGTGGTGTACTCACCGTGCACGCACATGTCGATCTTCACGCGACTGTCGCCGGCATTCTGGTATTCGGCGAAGAGCTGCTCGTTCACCGCGGCCACGGGCAGCGTGTCATAGTCTGTCTCGACGAAGCACATCGTGCCGCCATCGCAGTGGTTGGCCTTCATGCCCGCTTCGAGGGTCGCCTTGCAGCGGTCGACGGTGGCGAAGTACATGTCGGTGTAGCCCACCACGCCATAGCGCAGCATCTCGGCCTGGCTGAGCATGCAACCCCAGTAGTGGTGCTTTCTCTCCATGTCCATCTTGCCCTCGAAGGGCCAGACCGTGTCGTTGAGCCACTGCTGGAGAGGCTGGTTCTCGGCGTATCCGCG
>USOR01000018.1 GCA_900556425.1 uncultured Coriobacteriaceae bacterium | reverse complement strand
GCTCAAGGCGGGCATCGTCGTCGCGCTCATCGTGTTCATCGTGCTGTATCGCCTGCCCTCCATCGAGAAGGGCGAGGTGTCCGAGATTTCCATCGAGCGCCTCGACTACAAGAGCGCGCTGCCGTTCCTGAAGAACCGCCAGTTCGTGGGCCTGCTTATTGCCTGGATGCTCTTCGAGTTCGTGAACTTCGCGTTCACCACCTATGACGAGGCCTTCCTCACCGCCCAGTTCCCCGAGATGTGGGTCGGTATGGAATGGATGCCTGCGTTCCTAATGACCTGCGGTAATGCATGCGGCATCCTCGCGCCCATCGGCGGGTGGATTTCGGACAAGCTGCCGTGGACCAAGAAGTGGATCATCATCTTCGTGGGCTGCTTCTGCCTGCTTCTGGCCGTCGTCTTTGGCTGGAAGGTCGGCGCCTTCTACTTCTTCGGCTTCTACCTGCTGTTCCACATCGTGGGCAATGTCCTGCTCGTGGGCTCCGTACGCCCGATGGTGCCCTTCCTCGTGGGACGTGGCGGCCAGACGGCCGTTGCGGTTGGCCTGTCCATCCTCACCGTCTTCCAGTTTGGCGGCGAGTGCCTCGAGACCTTCGTGTCCTATGCCATCGGCGCGTTTGCTTCGATGGATGCTTCCGCGATAGGTCATGTTGCCGTACCGCCCGAGGCCTTCCAGATGACCACCTGGGCTGTCATGCTGCCCATCATCGTCATCGGCACGGCGTTTGCTCTGCTCACGAGGCCGTCCAAGGCCGAGCGCGAGGCGGCGAAAACGTCGACGCCCGATTGGCAACCCGGCGAGATCGACGTGCCCGTTGACGGCGCCGAGGTCGCCGAAGTGCCCATGCAGGTCGACGAAGTCATCGTGACAGAAGAAGAGGTCGATACGGACGATGTGCCGACATCGCAGCCATAGCGTTATCGCCTTCTTTTGACTTTGCGTTTCGAGGGGTCGTCCAAATTGGACGGCCCCTTTGCCTGCGCCCATCCGATGGGGCTATAATCCTGACTAGAGGGGCTACGCTTGGCTACCGCTTCATGTGGGCTTGCCCGCATACTGTCGGCGGAAGCATTGCAATGGGCACCACGCAAATCAAGCGCGCGGGGGATAAAAAAATGAAGAGCGTCAAGAGAGCGGATGCGATATCCGCCGTCGAGTTGTTGGGCCTCATGGGGTTTGCCTTCCTTTTGGCCTGGATGTTCGTTTCCTTTTTCTGGCTGTTCCGGGATTTTCCACCTGATGTGCCCCTTGCGGCGCGCGATATGAGCCAGCTGGCCATCTTCGTTGGCATGCCTGTAGGCTACGTGCTCATGCACCTGCTCGGGCGCATGCCGCGCTTCAACCTGTTCTCGATCATTACCACGGGCGTCGAGCTGGTATGTGGCCTATCGCTTCCCATCGTTGCCTTTGCCATCTACCAGAACGTTCATGTGCCCTTGTTGGTGGTGTACATTACCAACTTCCTGGGAGGCGCCACCTCGGCCTTGCTCACGGTGTCGTGGCTCGACGTGCTAAGCCGCCTGCGCACTACCTTGTATGGTCGCTTCACCGGCCTCGCCTTCGTGGGCGGCTCCCTGTTGTTTGCCTTGGCGACACTCGCACCCGACGCCATGCAGCCGATTTTCTCGTTTGCCTATTTGCTGTTCAGCATCTGCTTGCTCATCTTCGCGACCCAAAACGCCGACGGCAACGATGAGCGCGCGCCACTTGAGTCGACGGAGGATACGACCTGGCGTTTCACCAAGGAGATCGAGCCGTCGTTCTTCGTGTTCGGTATCGTGTTTGCGCTTAACTTCGTGTTCCTGTTCAACAACGGTACCGAAGCTCTGCTACCGGGCTTACTTGCCGTTATTCCCGGCGCCCTGCTCGTGGCGTTCATGGCCATATGCGGAAAGCAGGTCGATATCACGATCGTGCAACGGTGGCTCTTGGTGATCACCGTGCTCAGTTGTCTTCTCATGCCTTTCTCGGACGGGATCTTGCAATTGGGGTGCGCATGTCTGGTGGTGGCTGCATGGGCCGCCTTCAAGACGACCAACTACGCGTTTGTCGTGCGCAAAAGCACGCTCACGCGCAACACGCCGTTGTTTAGGCAGGCGCCCATGCGACTATTCGTCTCGTCGTTTGGATTTGCGCTTGGCTGGGGCATTGCCGCGGTGATCACGAGTGTCTCGGGTGCGCATTCCGAGCCCTTCACGATCGTGCGGCTCGCCATGGTGTTCGTGCTTGTCGTAGTCGTCATGGCGTTCTTTCCCATCGGACGGCATCATCTCGCCGACGGCACCTCGCGAGACGAGAGTGCTCTGAACGGCGACAAGGTCGTTGTCCAGATGGACGAGAGCGAGCTATTCGAGGAGCGTTGCCAGGCTATCGTGAAGCTCTACCAGCTTTCCCCGCGCGAGGCGGACATCCTCGCGTACCTTGCCAAGGGGCGTAACGCCGCATGGATTCAGGAAGAGCTGACGATCTCTCCCCATACGGTCAAGAGCCACATTTACAACATCTACCGCAAGCTCGACATCCACTCCCAGCAAAAGCTCATGAGCTTCGTCGAGGAGTTTCCGCTCGACCTCTAACCGAATGCGAGAGGGGCACCAGACAAATGCCGCCGGGGCACTTTTGTCTGGTTTCAGGATAGCTGTCGCACAACCAGACAAAAGTGCCCCGGCGGCATTTGTCTGGTGCAACTGTCTCATCCCCCTGGTCAGGGTCTCATACCAACATACTGAAACCGACAATTGCATACTCGTTTGGCTATGGCGAATCCCCCCTGGATGCTTTCATGGCTCCAACACCATAAGGGAGGTGGGCATCGCCGAGGAAGATACTCCGATGCCCGGATGAACCGACACGCCTCTGGGCACCCATCGTCTCCCTGACGGAATCGGCATCGCGCGCGGGCGTGATGCCAGAGATGGAGAGGAGGAGCTATGGAAGAATTCGAGATGGACAGCAAGAAGGCTGCCCAGCACGAGGATTCGGAATGGCACTTCAGCGGCAAGGATGATCCCAATGCAGTGGATCGCAAAGAGGAAGTAGTCCTCGAGAAGGATCGCGACGACATCGGCACCACCAAGGAGGAGAACCAGTTCAACTTCGGTGCTGGCGAGCGTCCCGAGATGCAGGACTGGAAGCATCCCGGCGAGTGGCAGTACATGGAAGACGGCATGCTCGTCACGCGTACCTCGGTATGGTCGGCTCCCGGCTGTCACGAGGGTTGCGGTGTGCTCGTGTACTCCGATCCGGAGACCGGTCGCTTCATCAAGTGCGAGGGTGACCCGGACGATCCGTACAACCGCGGCGCTCTGTGCCCGCGCTGCCTGGCATTCAAGCAGGTCGAGTTCCATCCCGACCGCATCCTGTACCCCATGAAGCGCGCCGGCGAGCGTGGCGAGAACAAGTGGGAGCGCATCTCCTGGGATGAGGCCCTCGAGACCTGCTACAAGGAGTTCCGCCGCATCGCCATGACCTACGGTGGCGATTCCATCCACTGCCTGCGCGGCACCGCCCGTGACAATCAGTGGCAGGTCGGCCGCATGGCCAACACCATGGGTAGCCCCAACGAGTACGGCTTCCTGTCCGGCACCGCATGCTATCTGCCGCGTCTGTCGCTCATGATCATGACCTATGGTGGCATGCTCATCGCCGACTTCGCGCAGTTCTCCGCGCTTCGCTATGACGACCCCGAGTGGGTGTGCCCCGAGTGCACCATCGTCTGGGGCTGCAACCCCACCATCTCGAACCCCGACTTCTTCATGGGTCACTGGGTGACGGATGCCATGAAGCTCGGATGCAAGCTCATCTCCGTCGAGCCTCGCGTAACCTGGCTTGCGGCTCACGCCGACATCCATCTGCAGTTGCGTCCCGGCACCGATACCGCTCTGGCTCTGGGCATGATCAAGGTCATTGTTGACGAGGATCTCTACGATCACGACTTCGTCGACCGTTGGACCTATGGCTTTGACGAGCTCGCCGCTCGCGCCCAGGAGCTCTCTCTCGACGAGGTCGAGAAAATGACGTGGGTTCCCAAGCAGAAGATCATCGATGCCGCCCGCATGTTCGCAAATGCGCACCCCGCCAACGTCGTCTGGGGCCTGGCTGTCGACATGCAGTCTCAGGGCACGCCCTGCGCCGCCGCCATCGCCGCGCTCTGGACCATCACCGGCAACCTCGATGTGCCTGGTGGCATGTGCTACACCGCCGCTCCCATGGGCGTCGATCAGCCCTCCGCTGGTGCGTGGGGCATATACGACCTCATCGATGAGGAGACGCAGAAGAAGCGCGTCGGCTGGAAAGAGTACCCGATGTATCGCTACGGCCTCACCCAGGCCATGCCCGACATGTGCCTCGAGGTGTGCGAGGAAGGTGGCGTGAAGGGCGTCTGGATCCAGACCTCCAACGGCATCGCCTGCATGAGCTGCGAGACCGAGCGCTGGTACGAAGCCATGAAGAAGCCCGAGTTCATCGCCGCATGCGACGTGTTCATGACGCCGACGATCCAGAGCTGCGCTGACATCGTCCTCCCCGTCCAGACCTGGGCCGAGAAGCATTCCGTGCGTGCTCACTACTACTTCCTGTCCGCTATCACCGGTGGTTGCGCTGCCGAGGGCGAGGCGCTCTCCGACTGCGAGATCAACCGTCGCCTGGCTCAGTACTTCGACAACGACGACGAGTTCAACAAGGCCATCAACCGTCCCGAGGGCAAGCAGCACACCTGGCCCTGGAAGACGGAGGACGAGGTCTACGACGAGATCGTCAAGCCCTCCGGTTTCACCTTCCACGAGCTCATGGAGCAGGGACCTGTCTATCAGAAGTACGTCTACAAGAAGTACGAGAAGGGCCTCATGCGTCCCGATGGACAGCCCGGATTCAACACGCCGACCGGCCGCATCGAGTTCTACTCTACGCTGTTCCAGGCCTACGGCTACGATCCGCTGCCCTATATCGAGGAGCCGGGTATCGGTCCCGTGTCCACGCCGGACCTTTACGAGGAGTATCCGCTCATCATGATCACGGGCGCCCGTACCACCTCGTTCTTCCATTCCGAGCATCGCCAGATTCCGTATCTGCGTCAGCTCACGCCCGACCCGTGGGTGCAGATCAACCCCAAGACCGCTGCCGAGCACAACATCTCGGAAGGCGACTGGGTCTGGATCGAGAACCATCGTGGTCGCTGCCGTCAGCGCGCCCGCGTCACCTACGAGGTTTCCGAGAAGGAGATCGCGGCTCAGCATGGCTGGTGGTTCCCCGAGCAAGACGGTGCCGAGCCTAACCTCTACGGCTTCCGCCAGTCCAACATCAACCAGCTTCTTGCCAACAAGCCGGGACGTACGGGCTTTGGTGCCGACCTGAAGTGCACGCTGTGCAAGATCTATCGTTGCAGTGAGGAGGACCTGTAATGTCTAGGAACGGAATACTTGTCGACTACCAGTACTGCACCGGTTGCTATTCCTGCGAGGTCGCTTGCCAGTCCGAGCATGAGCTGCCGCTCGAGCAATGGGGTGTCAAGGTCATGCAGAACGGCCCGTGGCCCATCCGCGAGGCAGACGGCACGCCGACCGACCAATACGTGTACGACTTCATCCCGTCGTTCACCAGGATCTGCGATCTGTGCGCAGACCGCCGCGCCCACGGCAAGCTCCCGAGCTGCGTGTTCCATTGCCAGGCAAAGTGCATGGAGTTCGGACCCGTGGACGAGCTCGCGAAGAAGCTCGACGAGAAACCCGAGCAGTATCTCTGGGTTCCTCCCTGCTCCAAGTAGCAACTGTTCGAGAAAAGGGGCCGTGTTGTCGCGGCCCCTTTCTACTCCACTTGCCTTGTCGCGGCCGCCCCCCTGTCATTTCGAGCGAAGCGAACGAAGTGAGCGGAGTCGAGAAATCTCCCTACGAGATCTCTCCATTACGCGGCCTAGTGGCCGCTCTAGTCGAGATGACAGGAGCCGCGCCACGCATCGCCCAGTTGAGATGACATTAGTTTTCAAGTGAGGTTTCCCATGGATGTGCAGCAACTCAAATCCCAGATCGATGCAGCTCCGCTGGCAGATAGGGCAGCGCTCAACAAGCTCTACCTGTACATGACGGTCGCCGACCGGATCAAGCCCGAATACGCGGATGCGCTCGCGCAGTCCGAGGGCTACCAGGACTTTCTCAATGCTGTCTTTGCGGACGAATCGAAGAAGGACACGCTCGAGTGGGCCGAGATCGCCAAGCTCAAGCGTCGCAACTGGCTTCCGTTCTTCGAGGCCGAGATGGTTATCCAGAACCTGCGCATGAAGACCGATGGTCTGCCTATCCAGATGGGCACGGGCGTGATATTGGCTCCGACGGGCAGCCGTGACAACATCGCGAACCTCTACGTGTTCGAAAACGGCGCCTTCAATCGTCAGGCCGCCGAGTTCGTAACTTCGATTGCGGGCAAGTTCACGCTTGCCGACTGGGAGTTCTTTGGCATCTACGGACTCTATAAGTATCGTGGCAACGTCATTCTGGAAGCCTGGGAGGTCGAGGAACCTCCCCGTTACGCACCCAGCGAGAAATAACGCACGCTGGCTCTTCTTGTGAGGGGCCCGAAGATTTCGCGCCGCGAATGAGACAGTGTCTCTGAGCAACTGTCTCATTTGCGTGGCTCGTGCGCTAATTTGCGTACGGACTGTTTGCCTTGTTGTTGTCCCCCGCGACGATTGCATTGACGATGGCGCTCACGATCGAAATCACGATGGACGCGAGAAACGCGCTGCCAAAGCCCGAAATCCAGAATCCGACGCCAAAGAGTCCGTTGGCAAGCCAGGCTGCCAGATACAACAGCGCCGTGTTGACGACCAGATAGAAGATTCCCAATGTCAGCACCGATATGGGGAGCGAGAGTATCTGCAGGATCGGCTTGATGGAGATGTCTATCAGCGAGAGGAACAGCGCGAAAATGACGATGCCGACCCAGGCAGAGTCGCCACCGATGATTTCGATGCCGGGAATGAGCCATACGGCTGCGGCAACGGCAATGGCAGTTACTATCCAGCGAATAAGAAACGACATGGCTACTCCTTTCACGAGCGACTATGGTGAGGCGCGCAGGTGAATTGCGCCTGACCTTCTTGAATCGCGTATATAATGACATTATACGCCAGCAAGATGAACGTGATCGGAGGTTCCCATGGCAGAGAACGAAACCCGGCAATCACGCAAACGCGTGGCAATGATCACAGGCGCCTCATCGGGACTCGGGCGGGAATTCGCCCGGCAGATAGATCTTCTCCAGCAAGTGGACGAACTGTGGCTCATCGCCCGCAACCAAGACGCGCTGCAAGAGATCGCCGACACGCTCAGTTCCCCGGCGGTTCCCATCGTGGCAGACCTCACGAGCAAGGCTGACATCGCGGCTATCAGGCAGCGCCTCGCGGACTTCGATCCCGACGTGCGCTATCTTGTGAACGCCGCCGGCTTTGGCAAGTTCGGGGATTGGCAGAGCATCTCGGATGAGGCCGTCGATTCCATGATTGATCTCAACTGCCGTGGGCTCGTCGATATGACGCATGCGGCGCTGCCATACATGGGGCGTGGCGCGCATATCGTTCAGGTCGCGTCTGCCGCCGCCTTCGTCCCGCTTCCACATATGAACGTATATGCAGCTACCAAGGCGTTCGTGCTGCGCTACACACGTGCGCTGCGTTGGGAGCTGCACGACACGGGAATCACTGCAACCGCGCTGTGTCCCACCTGGGTGAAGACGGGCTTCGAGAAAGTCGCTCGCGAGTCCGGCGGAGGCGGCGACGTGCATCATCTGCTCGGCGCCCAGAAAGCCTCGACCGTCGTGTCTCGTGCGCTGCGAGCAAATCGCCTGCATATGGCGGTTGCCACGGCAAGCCCGCAGTCTTGTGCTTTGCGCATTATCGGGAAGGTCGTTCCCAACTGCATCAGCATGGCGGGTTGGGAGCTTGTGCGCCGGCTTTAGTGGCAGGGCAAAAAGCTTCTGACATACGTGTCTTAATCCTTGAGAAAGATACATTCGAGTTCTAGAATATATCTAGGTTAGGTTAATAGAAGGATGGTGGTCACGATGGTCGATACATTAGACGAGGACGCCCGCAAGGATCTCGAGCGCATCGAAGAAGAGGCCGCTGCCGAGGCAGCTGCCGCGGTCGAGGATTACGACGCGATGGACGAGGAGCAGGCAGCGGTGGATGCTGCCGAGACCGCCGCAACCTTTGAAGAGGCTGCCCGGAACAACTAAATGTGACAGGGGTCTGACCCCTGTCACATTCGAGGGGGAGGAGCGTTTGGCTCCTCCCCTTTGTGTTTTGGGTGATGGCAACTTGTCTCGCGCACGGCAGCATTTTTGTGCTAGTATACGAAACCGCGCAAAAGCGCCGCATGCGGGCGTGGCGGAATGGCAGACGCGCTGGCTTCAGGTGCCAGTGGGCTTCGGCCCGTGAAGGTTCAACTCCTTTCGCCCGCACCAAAGCACAGGAAAGGCCGACCCAAGTGGTCGGCCTTTTTCGTGGACTTCGGCAGTTTTATCCGCCGATTACCTATAATGTGCTACTGCATCTGTCAAAATGAACAGAAATCGAGGAGAGAGGCAAGATGCAAGGTCCGTTGATTCTGGATCGCTATCGACCCATAGAAGTTAAAGGCGAAGGTGGCAGCGGCAGGGTCGAAATCTGCTGGGACACGCGCATACAGCGTCGTGTCGCCATCAAACGCATGCCCATCTCAAACGCGCAGGCAAACGGTGTCGTCACCGGTCTTTCCGAGGCCCGCACAGGCGCGATGCTCAGCCGTCCCTCCATCGTAAGCGTGTACGACTTTGATAGGGTCGATGATGAGGCATTCCTTATCATGGAGGCCATCGATGGCCCCTCCCTGGCGCAGATCATCCACGATACCCCGGCGGGCAGCTTTGACCTCGACATCGCGGCGGCCATCATCCTCGCCGTTGGCGATGCAGTCGAATTCGCGCACGAGAACCAGGTCCTGCATCTCGACATCAAGCCCGATAACATCCTCGTGAACCGTAATGGTGCCTGCAAGGTGAGTGACTTCGGCGTGTCCGAGCTCGCCGACGCGCAAGGTTTCCGCAAGGCAAGCGGCGGCACCATCGGCTATATGCCGCCCGAGCAGATGAACGGCCACATGCTCGATGAACGCACCGACGAGTTTGCCCTGGCAGCCGTCGTGTACGAGATTCTCACGGGCAAGCGCCCCTTTGCGGCAAATAGCCTCGATGCCAGCGCCAAGCTCATCCAGAAGTTCGATGTCGCCCCACCGTCCTCGGTGCGCCTTGACCTCGACCCGGGCATCGACAGCGTGCTTTTCACGGCGCTCTCGCCCGACCCGGAAGACCGTTACGACAGCATTGCGGATTTCCTCACCGCGCTCATGCCCTATCTGGGGAATGCCGCGCAGGGTAGCCGTCGCCTGCGCGAGATCGTTCAAGTGGACGATGAGGTTGTCGAGGAGCAGAGCTACGCGCCCAAGAAGCGCGGCATCCTCGATCGCGTCTCGCCCAATCTGAGCTTCATCCTCGGACGCGTCATCGCCGCAGCGCTTTGCTGGTGGATCAGCACCTCGGCATTTTTCAACATCACGATGATAGACACCAACATCGCCATGCTCATCGCACTGCTGCCGGCAGTCGCCGCAGCGGTCAAGCCTCCCTTCGGCGCCCTGCTCGCGATGCTCATCAATGGCGTCTCGCTCTTCCTCTGCCCCGTGCCCATGCCGGTGCTCGGCGTGGTTGCCATTGCGGCGGCCATCGCCTGGGTCGTGCTTTTCGGCAGGGAGGGCGTTGCCGACACCAATTGCGCGCTTGTTATCTCGCCCCTCGGCCTCGTCGGTTTTGCGCCGCTCGCGCCCATGATCGCCGGTTATTGCCTGCCGCCAAGGCGTGCGCTCGGCGCTGCCATCATCCAGGTCGTTCTCATGCTCACCGTAGGCAAGAATACGGGGCCAGAATTATTGTTTGGCAGCATCACGAGCATACCGACCTGGATTATGATATGTGGTTGGATTATTGCGACTGTGCTTATGTCGGTGCTATGCGTGCGCGAGACACGTATACTGTCGATACTTGGTGCAATCTGCGCGGCGCTTATCCTGCTTATCGCGCAGGGTATTGGATTGACTATCTTGACCGGTTTCCCCACCGGTCCGAGCGGCACGTGGGCCATCACGACGGTTCTTGCGTGCGTTGCAATGTGTGTCGTCGGCGTCCTTGGGTCGTCGGTACGTCATAAAGGAGAATAGCAATGGGCATTTTTTCGAGGTTCGAGAACAAGGCCGAAGACGTCATCGAAGGATCGGGCGGTCGTGGTCGCGGTGGCATCGAACCCGTCAAGCTCGCCAAACGTGCCTGCAAGGAGATGGAGCACGAGAAGATGATCGGCGTCGGGCACGAGTATGCGCCCACGCTCTACAACATCCTCGTATCGCCTGAGGACGATGCCGCAATGAGCGGCTATTATCCCTCGCTTGCAGGAGAGATCGAGACCTATCTCACCGGTCAGGGCGCCCAGCGCGGCCTTGTCTTCGATTGCCCGCCCCTTGCGCGCTTCATCGTCGACGATGGCCTGCGTCGTGGCAAGTTCGACATCATCGCCGAAGTGGTAAGCGCTCCGATCGTGGAGCAGCTTCGCGCCGAGGAAATGCAGCGCTACGGCATGGGCGGCGCGAAACCC
>USOR01000017.1 GCA_900556425.1 uncultured Coriobacteriaceae bacterium | reverse complement strand
GCTTTGCCGCCAAGAAGCTGGGCGTTCCCTACGAACGCTGGCAGGTCTCCATCGCCGAGGCGGGCAACACGAGTGCGTCGAGCGTGCTCATGGCGCTTTCCGACGCCTATGAGGAGGGCCGCATCAAGCCGGGCGACAAGGTGATGTGCGTGGGCTTTGGCGGCGGACTCACGAGCGGCGCGCTGCTGTTCGAGGCGTAGAAGGCGCGGGGCGGAAAATCGGTAATAGAGGTCGCGGATTTTCGGTAATGAGGCGATCAGGGCCGTGTATCACAAATGTGATACGTTTAGGCGCACACAACGGCATTGCCTAAAGCTACCAAGGGGGTCGCCATGCAGCGATCTATGAACATCGATACGACGACGAATGAGCTCGAGTATGTTCGTGTTGATTTTGACGACCCGCAGGCGCTCCTCGAACACGCGAAGAAACTTGAGGGGCACACGTTCCGTGAGGTTTTGGACCTTGGGATTACCCCCGATGGACCCGCTGCAGGAAAGACCGACTATAACGATGCCTCTTTCAAAGGAGGTATGGGCACGCTCATCGAGGAGCGATACTTCGGTTACCACGCCAATAGCGATGCGCATGCCGACTTTGCCGACGCTGGCGTAGAGCTGAAAACTACCTGCTATGACGTCAAAAACGATGGCAGCATCCGAGCCGGAGAACGTCTTGTCCTCGGAATGATTGCCTATGACGAAAGCATTGAGCGCGCTTTCGATGAGTCGCATATGTGGGAAAAGGGCGGAAATATCCTGCTCATTTATTACAAGCGTGATAAGACAATCGATAAATACGATCAGAAAATTGAATACGTCACGCTCTTTACTCCGCCTGATGAAGACCTCGCAATCATCCGTGAGGATTACAGCACCATTCAGGAGTACGTAATGGATGGAAGAGCGGATGAGCTATCAGAATCGATGACCCACTACTTGGGGGCATGCACAAAGGGCGCAACGGCCGAGAAGAGCATGCGCAATCAGTCCGTATATGCACCGGGCAAGAAAGCAAGGGGACGAGCCTGGTGCTATAAGAACAGTTACATGAATGTCGTTCTCAACGACTACATCGTCGGACAAAGAGGTAACGAGTCCATCATCAAGAACTCGGAACAACTATCCAAGCGTTCCTTTGAAGAGCACGTCATTTCGCTCATCGAGCCTTTTATTGGAATGACCGACAGGGAGATTTGCGACAAGCTCGGCCTCGCCTATACGGGCAACAAGGCCCAATGGACCACGATTGTCTATCACATGCTCGGGCTGCATGACAGCCGAGCAGACGAGTTCGAGAAGGCAAACATCAATGTCCGGACAGTACGCATTGAAAAACACGGGGGAATAAAAGAAAGCCTCTCCCTCGACACCTTTTCCTTTATCGACCTCATGACCGAAGAATGGGAAATCGCCCCGCTTCACGAATACTTTGAGGAAACCAGGTTTTTGTTCGTTGCGTTCCAAAGAGAGGGCGAAGACCTGAGACTTAAGGGGGCAACATTCTGGAGCATGCCGCGGAAGGATATCGACGGCCCCCTTCGCTCATGTTGGCAAGCTACCAAAGACGTAATTAGCAATGGGGTTTCGATTGTCGAAGTGCCTTGGGGTGAAAAGACTCGTTTCAAGAACAACCTCCCCGGCAAAAGCGAGAATCCCGTCGCGCATGTTAGACCGCATACATCGAAAGCTGCTTATCGACTCGAAGATGGGCAAATCATTGGCGATGTCGAGCATCACGCCGACGAGTTGCCTGATGGCCGCGCAATGACGAAACAGAGTTTTTGGCTGAACAATGACTATATCTATGAAATCGTGAGGGATATTTAACATGTTCGCGTCTGAGAAATCTAGATCTTTCGCCGTCGATCATCTACAATAGGCACTGCGTTATGTGGCACATCTTTATGACATTCACGTGTCACACCCATAAACAAGAATATGCGTCCACGGCTTTCAGAATGCGAAGGAGCACCCTATGGCCAACGACACAATCGAAGTGGCGGAGCTATTCGCCGGAGTTGGCGGATTCCGTCTAGGTCTAGACGGATACTCTGACCCAAACCATCCCGAATTCAAGATGGAGGCCGCTGGCCCATTCAAAACCGTGTGGGCCAACCAATGGGAGCCGCCTGGAACAGAATCCAAGCAGTTTGCATGGCGTTGTTATGAGGAGCATTTTGGTGCAGGCAGCTGCGTCAATGAAGATATCAACAAAGTGCTTGACGAATACGAAGCAGGCGAGCGAACTATTCCGGATTTTGGCATGCTGGTCGGCGGTTTCCCTTGTCAGGACTACTCAGTCGCCAAGCCCCTCAACATGGCCAGGGGCATCGAGGGCAAGAAGGGCGTCCTGTGGTGGGATATTTACCGCATGATTCACTTAAAGCAGCCAAAGTATTTGCTCCTTGAGAACGTCGACCGCCTCCTCAAAAGCCCGGTGAAGCAACGCGGACGTGACTTTGCGATTATCCTGAGCTGCTTGGCTGAAGAAGGCTACTCGGTCGAGTGGCGCGTCATCAACGCAGCAGAATACGGCATGCCGCAAAAGCGCCGCCGCGTATATATTTATGGCGAGCTCACGGAAGATGAATGGGACCTTGAAAGCCGCATCAAGCAAGATGGCATCATGGCAAAGGCATTCCCCATCACTGAGAAAGTCACCGCAATCACCTCCGTTGATGTCACTGCGAATCCTTACGAGATATCCCAGCACTTCGGTGTTGGCAAGAAGCTCTCACCTTTCCAAAATGCCGGAGCGATGCAAAAGGGCCAGGTCATGACATGCAAGGTCGAGCCTGTCTTTGATGGCGAGGCGACTACGCTTGCCAACATTGTCGTTCCCGATTCTGAAGTGCCTCCTGAGTTCTTCATCTCAGAAGAAGACCTTCCCAAATGGAAGCGAATGCGTGAAGCAAAAAAGGAACCCCGCACCACGGCAGCAGGGTTTACGTACATGTACACCGAAGGTGCGATGGCATGGCCCGACCCACTCGATAGACCGGCGCGAACCATCCTCACTGGCGAGGGCGGCAAAGGCGCTAGCCGCACCAAGCATGCTGTTATGGGGGATAGCGAACGAATTCGTCGGCTTGTTCCCGACGAACTCGACATGATTCAGATGTTTCCCAAGGGCTGGACAGATACGGGTATGACTGACGGCCAGCGCGCGTTCTGTATGGGCAACGCACTCGTAGTGGAGATACCGCATAGGATCGGGAAAGAGATGGCGAATAGGCAAGGTGGAGTTGGTTAATGGCGGGTTATTTGTTCACATTCAGCGATATAGATTCTCTTATTAGTTGCATCCAATCGGGAATTTACTCAACAAGAATGAAGACCAGCTGGTCGATTGCTACCGAAGGAACGCTGGGTGACTTCATCAGCATGAAGCCTGGTGACAACGTCTATCTGTTCTCTAAACGAATCGTTTACGGCATTGGCGAAATAATCGAAATCGCCCCAGGATTAACTGTAGTTGAAAACTGGCCAACTTCAACGAGCGGTGAAGCCTTCGACTATGCCGTCGTTGACCCTGATCCTGTTCTATCCAATCAGCCTAATCAGGCGGAAGAAGTTATCCAAAGATGGATTGTCGCCTTTCGACCAAGCCCCTATTTCTTTAAAACAGGCATTGATATGGATGATCTGCTTCAATCTGATCCGCACGCATTCAGATCTTTGCGGGTTTTCTGGAAAAGGTCGTTCATAAAACTTGATGATGAAGAAAATCTCGCATTCAAGGCCGCGATTCTTAGGAAAAACCTGGGGCAACTTAATGCAGATGAAGAACTCGACTGCTTTGAATGTTGCTACACCCAATCATTACACGAAATCACAGAAGGAAATCACAAGCTCTCCTCTCCTGATATCAAATCGCTCCTTTCAAACAAACGACAGCCAGATGGATCATTAAAATCTGAAATGTTGTTGGAAATAGCGCTTCTCGATAATCTGTCGCATAAATCTGAACCTGGATCATTGTTCGGGCAATGGGATTATCTGAGCCACCAGGTCAATGCATCGCCCATGAAAGCAGTTGACTACATGGATAAGATTGACGTGTTTGGCTATCGCTGGCTGCCAAATTATGAGAATCAGATTATTGAAAAGTATTTCATTGCTGAGTTGAAAAAAGGATCAGCCACAATAGAAGACGTCTTTCAGCTTATGAAATATGTTGACTGGGTTAGTAACGAATATGCAAGTGGCGATTATTTCAGACTGAAGGCATTTTTGGTAGCGAAAAGCTTCGCATTTGAATCGCTCGATCAATATGATCAAGCTATAGAACGTAACCAACTCACCGGACGTAGACCAGCAAAAAATGAAATATGGAACGACGTAACACTAGTTACTTATGAAGTTGAAGCAGACGGGGAGATAGTTTTCTCATCTTTCCCCGTTGACTAGCAATATAAGCTGACGGATACTCTGCCCTCTACACAACCCTCGCGTCCCGAATCGCCTGCACCACCTCGATGTCCGATGGCAGCCACCCCACGTCATCTAACTCGTCCCGGCCCAGCCAACGCGCGTCGCTGTGCTCGAGCAGCTTCATGCCACTGGCGAGCGTGCAGACAAAGCACTGCATCGTCATCGTAAATTCGGGGTAGTCGTAGTCGACCGTGATGAGCTTTGGCCCCACCTCGATGGTAGCGTCGAGCTCCTCGTGAATCTCGCGCACGAGCGCCGCCTCGGGAGCCTCGCCCGGTTCGATCTTGCCGCCGGGAAACTCCCAGCTGCCCTTGTAGTTGCCGTAACCGCGCTGCGTCGCCAGAATCTTGCCGTCATGCACGATGATTGCGGCTACCACCTCGATGTGTTTCATAGCTTTGGCCCTTCTGATTCTTTCGAATCGAGATTTCTCGGCTCCGCTTCGCTCGAAATGACAAGAACAGAGCACGCCGCTATCTGTCCCATCTAAACCCGTGGGCGGATGCGATAGCTCGCGCCAAGCTCGTCGCATAGCTCCTGGCAGGCGCGCTCTTGCTCGTGAGTTATAGTGTCTCCCACCGTGGTGAGCACCACGGTGGGGACATGGGTTGCCGCGCGGCGCGCGAACTCAAGCATCGCGGAATGGGCCTGCTCGCCGAACTTGCTACGCGTGAGCGCGAGATACTCGTCCGCATCGGGGCTGTTGAGGCTGACCGAGATGGTATCGACAATTCCCTCGAGCTCGGGCGTGATGTCGCGTCCGTTGATGAGCGAGCCCTGGCCGTTGGTGTTGATACGCACCGGCAGCGTCGTATTCTCCTTCACCCAACGAGCGACCTCCTTGAGCACGTCGAACGCTTCCATGGGCTCGCCGTACCCGCAGAAGACGAGCTCGGAGTAGCGTGAGAGGTCGAGTTGACGAAGTTGCTCGACGATCTCCCCGGCCGCGGGCTCGCGCTCGAGCCAAAGGACATCGCGGCCGTTGACGGTATCGGATTCGTTGCGAATGCAAAAGGCGCAGCTACACGGACACCGATTGGTGAGGTTGACGTAGAGCGTGTCGCCGATCTCGTACAGTATGTTCATCGCCTTGGTCATATGTAAGCTCCGGTTCGATTTCGTCGTTACGATTCGAGAGAATAGCCCTTCGTGTTGCCCCCGAAAACCCGGAATTCCAACATGCAAGACAAGTGACAGCACTGTCGAGGGGCAAAAACGCAGTTGCATGTCGAAAAATGACGTTTTCCTAGAGGCCTGGGAAGCGTCCTGTCGAAAAATGACGTTTTCCTAGGATTCGAGAGCGAAAAAGCCTAGGAAAACGTCAGAAACATGCATGATATGCCGCATGACCCTAGGAAAACGTCGAAAACGTGCATGATATATCACGTGACCCTAGGAAAACGTGGAAA
This sequence comes from uncultured Coriobacteriaceae bacterium, assembly GCA_900556425.1. Taxonomy (GTDB): domain Bacteria; phylum Actinomycetota; class Coriobacteriia; order Coriobacteriales; family QAMH01; genus QAMH01. The sequence goes on along the minus strand of USOR01000017.1, from coordinate 5,538 downwards.
AGCTGCATGGGGGCATCGCGTGACCCTAGAAAAACGTCATTTTCCTGCAGTTGCACGGAAAGGGCCGCGAGCATAGTGCCCACGGCCCTTCACCTGCGACGCTACCAGAACCTCTACAGGTCAATGTACCAGATGCGCTCGATGTCGAGCGTCGCCTCCAAATCGCGGCGTACGTTGGCGGGAACGGCCTGGTTGAGGTTGATGAGCACCTCGACCAGGGGATGCTCGGAATCCTTGGCAATCTGCATGGACTCGACATTGATGCCCGCATCGCCAAACACCGTACCGATCTTGCCGATCTGGCCAGGCTGATCCTCGTACTCGAGCACGACGAAGTCCTTCATCGGCACGAAGTCGACGGGCAGGCCCATGAAGTTGATGATGCGTGGCATATCCGAGGTCATATCGCGCGTGACGCTGATGGAATACACGTCATCGCCGCACGACGCCTCGATCTCGATGTAACTCGGATAGCTCTCCGAGAGCGGATCGGTAGCGGTCTCGACGACGATGCCACGCTGCTCGGCGATGTAGCTCGCGTTGATGATGTTAACGGTGACCTCGCTGTTGAACGTCACGCCGCCCGCGAGCGCCGCCATCCCCAGGATCGTCGGGTCCGTGTCCGCTATCTTGCCACATGCCGTGACCTTCAGCTTCTCGATGCCGCCGCCGACGACCTGCGACAGGATCTCGCCACCACGCTGGGCAACGGGGATGAAGTACTTGAGCTGCGCCATGACGTCGGCCGGGATGCGCGCAGCGTTCACGGCCGTGGCAACCGTCTTGCCTTCGAGGCCGGCGATGACGTACTCGGCGATCTGCGTGGCAGCGCGAGTCTGGGCCTCCTTGGTGGAAGCGCCCAGGTGCGGGGTAATGACGGCGTTCTCAAACTTGTGGATGGGTGAGTCAGAGACGGGCTCGTTCTCCCACACGTCGATACCGGCACCGGCAAGGTGTCCGTTCTCGAGCGCATCGGCAAGCGCGTCGAGGTCGACCAGGCCGCCGCGCGCGACATTGAGGACGATGGCACCCTCGGGCATCTCGGCCAGCTGCTTGGCACCGATCATGCCAGTGGTCTCGGGAGTCTTGGGCATGTGCAGGGTGATGAAGTCGGATTGCTTGCACACCTCGTCGATTTCATCGAGCAGCGTGATGCCATAGTGAGCGGCGCGCTCGGGCGGGCAGTATGGGTCGTAACCGATGAGCCTCATGCCAAAGGCGGCGGCGCGCTCGGCAACCAGCAGGCCGACATGACCGGTGCCGAAAATGCCAAGCGTCTTGTCCTGGAGCTCCTTGCCTGTGAACTTGGAGCGATCCCATTTGCCCTCCTTCATGGACGCGCTCGCAGCAGCGGTGTTGCGTGCGGTGGCGAGCATGAGCGCCATGGTCTGCTCGGCGGCGGACACGACGTTGGAAAGCGGCGCGTTGCACACGATGATGCCGCGCTCGGTGGCAGCCTCGCGGTCGATGTTGTCGACGCCCACGCCGGCACGGCCGATGATCTTGAGCTTGGCACCGGCCTCGATGACCTCGCGGGTGACCGTCGTAGCAGAACGCACGATGAGCGCATCATACTCGGGAATGAGCTCGACGAGCTCTTCGGGCGTGGTATCGGGCTTGAACGTGACTTCGTAGCCAGCATCTTCGAGCACGGCAATGCCGGCCTTGTTGAACTTCTCCGGAATCAATATCTTCATGACTATCCTCATTCCCTTGTTGCCATAGTGAGACGGCGTAGTAAATGCAGTTATTGTAGTGACCCTTCACCTCATGCGATAAGGGTTCTCTCTTTTATTTCTATAAGCGTCACGGAAACTGTACATTTACGTCGATTTGGCAGCTTTATCTCATAAAGCATGAGTAAACACTCTTGATTTTACCGCCATATCGCCTATTTTAATCACATGACAAGACCGGCATATATCATTCTTGCTCACGAAAGCTCGCTCGCCTACTGGCGCAGCCCAACCGCAAAACGTGGACGAAGTCTAGACGCCGTCGAGGCACGTGACTTTATCGACCAGGCATGCGGAAGTGCTCACGTGCGGACGCTCGATAACGCCCTTTCGTCGGATTTCCTCGCGGGCATGCGCAAGCCGCTCGACCTGCTCACCGCCAATCGAAACGAGAGGCGCTCCACCAAGCGGGCGCGCTTCCACTGCATGCAAACCGCCTTGTCAGACAGAGCGCTTGTCCTGGTCGACGAAGCGATTCTTCCCGACGGCACGAAACTGCATATCGCACTCAGCAGTCCCGAGTTCTGCTTTTTGCAAATGGCGCGCCTGCTCCCATGGTTCGACTTAATCGCCCTCGGCTTTGAGCTCTGCGGAGACTACGTGCTCGCTCCCGATACTCCACGCGGATTTCTCCCTCGCAGTCCCATCAGCGCACCTAACGATCTTGTCGCTTTCGCCACAAATGCCTACAACTTCACGGGATCCAAGACTGCCCGCAAGGCTGCTCGGCAAATCTTGCAAGGATCACGCTCGCCCAAGGAGACGAAGGTCTGCATGCTCGCCCATCTTCCCCGACTCCAGGGAGGAATGGGATGCAAGGCCCCACTGCTCGGCCAGAAAATCGAGGCACCTGATCCCGCTGCTCGCATCCTGGGCACGCGCACCTTCAAACCCGACCTCTATTGGCCCGAACATCGTGTGGTTGTCGAATACAGCAACCACACGTGGCCATCGGCACAGGAGCGCCTGAATTACGATAAGCTCGTGCGCAATGCATATCGCATGCTCGGAATCACTGCTATCTCGCTAGGGAAGGACAATTTGCCCGACGACGTGGGGCTACGAAAGCGATTCGAACTCATCAACCGCAAATGCGGACGACGCCTGCAGGCGCCGAACGATCGGCATTTGGCTCGTCAACGCGAATTACTCGACTGGATGAGTAGCTAGCTCTTCCGGGTGCGCGACCTCATCGCATTTGCTCTTTCGGGCCTCCCGTCCTAGCTGTCCTTTCGTACATGCGCTACTATCGCTTGCAGTAACAACACACGAAAGGATGCCCCATGGCCTCAGCATACGATGTCATCGTCGATACCCCCAAGTACCACCTCCAGGGAAAGGCGAAGCTCGAGCTTTTGGGCGAGACGGCCCGCGCACATCTCGACATCACCGACGTGGGGTCACTTGACGGAGAGGGCACCCGCAACGGCAAGAAGTTTGACGTCTCCGGCATCGCGCACATTGACGGCAAGGACATCGAGTTCACCGCCCATGGTGCGACCTGGGCAAATAGCATCGATGTCAAGGCGCAGACGAGCATCGGCGAGGTCGTCATCTACGGAACGATGACCGGTTACTCCGCAGGTGACGTCGTTGGCAATGACGCCGGATTCGCGGGCCGCTGGGCTGACGTGCAATAAACGGAGCATTTTTTCGATAATGTGAGATTAAGACGAACAGGGTGCAAGAAGATTTCGATTGTGTGATGATCGAAAGGCGACCAGTCTCACATAATCGAAAAAAGCGTGCACGAGTTCGCCGCACGACACACATAATCGAAAAAATTGCGTACGGGAAAAACTCTAGGTTCACATAATCGCAAAAAACATGCTTATCGGGTGAGACGCATCGACCCTTTAGTCTGTGTATAACGCAGGTTTTCGCTTGCATAGCACACGGTCAGGGTATATCCTCAACGACAATTCCGTTCCAGAGAAAGGTCGATTATGTCAACTGATTTCATCGCTATTGGCGAGCGCATTCGAGGCATCCGCGAGGCCTGTGACGTAACGGCCGAGGACATGGCCGCCGACCTTGACGTCGACCTGGAAACCTACATCCAATGGGAGGAGACGGGTGCCGACGTACCCATCTCGGCCATCTATCACATGGCAAATCGCTTTGGCATCGAGTTCACGGAGATCCTGACGGGCAAATCCGGGCACCTCGACACCTTCCACCTCATCAAAGCCGGCGAGGGCCGCGAGGTCGACCGCCTTCCGGGCTATCACTTCGAAGACCTGGCCTGGCGTTTTACGCAGAAGGACTTCCAGCCCCTGCTCGTCACGCTTGACCCCCATGACGAGCCTGCAGAGCTCGTCGACCATCGGGGCCAGGAGTTCAACTACATCCTCGAGGGTTCCATCGTCTTTACCTTCGACGACCGTGAGATAGTTCTCGACGCAGGCGACTCCATCTTCTTCAACCCGGAGCACAGGCACGGACAGCGTTGCAACGGCGACGTACCCGCCAAGTTCCTCACCATCATTAGCGAATAAGACAGCGTGCCTGGCACACTGTCTCATATCCTAGAAAGAAAAGATAAAAGTGGACTACATACTCAGCAAATATTGCCCCCGTATCGAGTTCGACTCGTACGAGGACTTCTACGACAACTTCAAGATCGACGTGCCCGAGAACTTCAACTTCGCCTATGACGTCGTTGACGAATGGGCGCGTGTCGAGCCCGAGAAGAAGGCCCTCGTGTGGATTAACGATGCCGGCGAGGAGCGCGAGTTCACCTTCACTGACATCTCGCTGCTCTCAAACCGCGCCGCCAATGCCTTCAAGAAGCTCGGCATCCACAAGGGCGACGTCGTGATGATGATGCTGCGCCGCCGTTGGGAATACTGGGTGTGCGCCATGGCGCTGTGCAAGATCGGCGCGACCATCATCCCCGCAACCATCCAGCTCACCTCGAAGGACATCGCATATCGCGCGAACTCGGCAGACGTGAAGATGGTGATCTGCGTCGATGACGACTATGTGGTCGAGCAGGTGGAGGGCGCCCTTCCCAACTCGCCCAGCATCCAGGAGAAGGTGCTCGTCGCGGGTAAACGCGACGGCTGGCTGTCCTTCGACGAGCTCATCGAGAGCGCGAGCGATCAGTGGGAGCGCCCCACGGGCGAGGATGCCACCCAAATCGACGACATCATGCTCATCTACTTCACGAGCGGCACCACGGGCAACGCCAAGGCCGTGGAGCACAGCTTCAAGCATCCGCTCGGGCACATCCTCACCGCCAAATACTGGCAGCAGGTGCGCGAGAACCGCCTGCACATGTCCGTGACCGATAGCGGCTGGGCCAAATTCGGCTGGGGCAAGATCTACGGCCAGTGGATTGCCGGTGCTGCGATCTTCGCCTACGACATGGACAAGTTCGTGCCTGCCAAGCTGCTGCAGGTCATGCAAGACTACGACCTCGCGACCTTCTGCGCGCCGCCCACCATGTTCCGGTTCATGCTCCAGGAGGACGTGACCAAGTACGACCTCTCCAGCATCCATCACTGCTGCATCGCCGGGGAGCCCCTAAACCCCGAGGTCTACAAGAAGTGGCTGGATTTGACCGGCCTGAAGCTGTACGAGGGCTTTGGCCAAAGCGAAAGCTCGGTGATGCTGGCCAACTTCCAATGGTTCGAGCCCATCCCCGGCTCCACCGGCAAACCTTCGCCTCTGTACGATATCCGGTTGGTGGATGGAAATGGTATTGTGTGTGAGGACGGCGAAGAGGGCACCATCGCTGTGATGGGCGTGAAGGAGCATCCTCCCGTGGGCCTGTTCACCGGCTACTATTTAAACGACG
>USOR01000016.1 GCA_900556425.1 uncultured Coriobacteriaceae bacterium | reverse complement strand
TGCGCACGCCAATGGAAAAGGGCTTGGGCTCGAGCTCGAAACCAAGCTGCTTGAGCAGCGCGAAGGTGTCGCGTGCCGAGTGCCCACAAGCAAGGATGAGCCGCGATGCTTCGACCTCGTATCGAGTCCCATCGCCCTCGAGCGTAACGCCATGCAGCATCCCTGCCGCATCGATATCCATCCCCACAAGCTGTGTATGAAAGCGTACCTCGCCACCACAGGCGACAATGCGTTCGCGTATGCGCTTGACAACGCCTGCGAGTACGTCCGTGCCAATGTGCGGCTTTGCCTGCCACAGAATCTCGAGCGGTGCTCCCGCCGCGACAAAGGTCTCGAGCACATGCGCAATCTGCGGAGAGTTCTTACCCGTCATGAGCTTGCCATCAGAGAAGGTGCCGGCTCCGCCCTCGCCAAACTGCACGTTGCTCGCCGTGTCGAGCACGCGCGTGCGGTGGAAGCGCTCGACATCTGCCGTGCGCTCCTCGACCGGTGCTCCGCGCTCGATAACGAGCGGACACAAGCCCGCCTCGGCAAGCTTAAGTGCGGCAAAGAGGCCTGCTGGCCCCGTCCCCACGACCACGGGACGCGTGCGACCAAGGTGACACTCGGGAAGCGGACGCTCCTCGATGGGCCGCACCGGCTGCGGCGCACCCACGCCCTCGCCGATACCAACAGTCGCGACAAAGTGCACGTCGCTCTTGCGACGCGCATCGATGGAACGGCGCAGCAAGTAAGCGTGCTGCACGCCGAGGATATCTGCAAGCACTTGCGAGGAGCGATCGGGCTGCAGATCGCGCACGACCGCAAGACCCTGATCGAGCGTCAATTTGATATTGGGGCGTTTCTCCATCGATAATGCTCCTGCCGTCACGGCATTAGCCGCGCTTTCTAGTGTAGCCATTGTAATACGCCGCATACCGCATTCTCTTGCCACCGCACATCTACATGTCACGACGCGCAGGCAATCCCGCGCCAACGAAGTCTACGAGCCTGATATAGTTTACGAGCACGCACGCCTGGTAGGGAGAAAACGCAGCATGCAACGACTTGTAGACACATTCCAACAAGATTCTGGCCCGTATGCCTCGACGCAGCAGGCCAAGCACGCTGATTGGCGCATCTTGCGGACTACCCTTATTGCGGTTGCCCTCATGCTGGCCGTGCTTATCACGATGGCCTCTCTCGCAAGATCCGCATACGCCGCAGAAGAACCATCAGGCAGCGATGCCACTCTCGAGACTCTCGAAGTGGATGCGTCCCCATCAGCTGACACAGGCGCGGCGCCTGTCATCGATATCATCCTCGCGCAGGATGATTCGGCGCCATCGGGTCTTGAGTCAGTCGACATCGTCATCGGCGAGCAGCCTGCTCCGGAGCCTGAACCTGAGCCTGGCCCCGAGTCCGAGCAGCCGCTCACTCAGTCGGAGGAGACCGTGCCGCTGTACCGCATCTACAATGCGCAGACGAGCGAGCATTTCTACACCACGGACTGTGCGGAGCGCGATAGCATCTGCAGCATCGGTTGGGTCTACGAAGGCGTCGGCTGGATGGTGCCGCTCTTCTCCGACCTGCCGGTGTTTCGCCTGTATAACCCCTATGCGGGCGATCGCCACTACACGCTCTCCGTCATCGAGCGCGACAATCTTGTCGAACACGAGTGGCGCTTTGAGGGCATCAGCCACTACTCTGCCGTTGACGAGGCGATTCCCGTCTATCGCCAGTACAACCCCAACGCATGGACGGGTACGCACAACTTCACCATCTGGCCCGAAGAGGACCAGATGCTCACGGGTGCCGGATGGCATTCCGAAGGCGTGAGCTGGTATGCTGCCGCGCTTCCCGTACACGAGGACGGGCCGGGCATCAACACCGCGAACCTTCGCTGTCTGGTCGCGGGAAGACCCGACTGGGGCTTTTCGACATATGGTCAAATCAACATGGATCAGTGCGGGACGTGGGAATATCACATGTGGAATGGGGATGTGGCCTTCGTCGCGATTAACCACAACACCGGCGCCTGCATCTCCTATAACGCAGGCAAGGACTACTACAGCGCATCGTCAATCAAGGGCCCTTACATCGCATCACTCTGCATGAACGACGCGCCCGGCATTTGGGGCGCACGCAACACGATCAACGAGACGATCTACTATTCGAGCAATACGGGCTATAGCTCGCTGTACAACCGTTATGGCCGCTGGTACATGGACAAGATCGCAGGCGATAGCGGTGTCGAGATACGCATGAATCGTGGGCATTACACCGACATCACGCCCCTGGAGCTTGCCGAGCTCTGGATCACCATCGACGAGTACCTGCGCTATGGCGGCCCTAATCGCGACCTGTTCGCAGATGCCTTCCGCGATCACCGCTATTACAAGGAAGGCTGGATTTGGGGCGCTAACTACGGCGGTGCTCTCAACGTACTCGGAGGCGTCGAAGGCGACTGCATCTACGCCGTCGCGACGCACTACTCCTACGGCGATGGACGCATCTGGGACCTGAGGAACGCGATCCTGTCAGCCGTGTGCTAGCGGCCCTTCTTGGCTTTGGCGGCAAGCTCCTCGGCAGAGAGCTGCGTCTCCTCGAACACCTTGGCGCCGTCGAGACCGAACGCCGTGTGCAGCAAGCGCACCGCTTCCTCGGCGCTCTCGGCCGGAATGACAACGCTCGTGCGGATGTCAGAGGTCGAAATCATCGTGATGTTGATGCCGCCCTCGGCAAGCGTGCGGAACATCTGTGCCGCAACACCCGAGTTGACCTTCATGCCCGCACCGATGATGGAAACCTTCGCGACTTCCTCGGTAATGAGAAGCTCGCGTGCGCCGAGCTCGCGCACGATGCGATCCATGACCTCGGTCGTCTTCTCGATATCAGCGCGCGGACTCGTGAAGGTAATGTCAGTGTGCCCGTTCTCGGAAAGGTTCTGAATGATCATGTCGACACCGAGATTGGCGTCGGCCATGGCCCCAAAGACCCTGGCGGCTACACCCGTGGTGTCAGGCACGTCACGAATCGTGAACTTGGCTTCCGAAAGGTCGTGTGCGACGCCGCTGACAATAGCCTTTTCCATAGTGGGGTCATACTCCTTCACTATCGTGCCCGGCTCATCGCTGAATGACGAGCGGCAATGTATCACCACGCCAAAATTACGCGCGAACTCGATGCAGCGCTTGTGCAACACGCCCGCACCGCCCGCAGCCATCTCGAGCATCTCTTCGTAGCTGATCTGGTCAATCTTGCAGGCACGCGGAACGATGCGCGGATCGGCCGTGTAAACGCCGGCAACGTCCGTGTAAATCTCGCAAACGTCTGCCTTGATGCCTGCTGCGATGGCGACCGCCGTGGTGTCCGAGCCGCCACGACCGAGCGTCGTGATATCGCCGGCAGCATCGATACCCTGGAAGCCAGCAACGATGACGATGCGGCCTTCGGAAAGCGCCACGCGGATACGGTCGGCGTGAATCTCGCGAATCGACGCCTTGCCATGCACGCTATCGGTGATGAGGCCGATCTGACGACCGGAGAGGATAATGGCCTCCTCGCCAAGCTCGGCGACGGCCATGGCCAAAAGCGACATCGAGACCATCTCGCCCGTGGAGAGCAGCGTGTCCATCTCGCGCGGGTCGGGCGACTCGGAGATGGAGCTGGCAAGCGCCACGAGGTCGTCGGTCGTCTTGCCCATGGCAGACACGACGGCAACGACGCTATCGCCAGCACGCTTGCGGCTGACGATGCGCTGGGCAACGCTCCTGATGCGCTCAGGGTTCGCGACGGAAGTTCCGCCGAATTTTGCAACAACTACAGACATGCTCGGAATGGTAGCAAATAATCCCCGCGTATCAGGCTCGATTTCTCACTTCTGCATACTTTTGGTACTATATTCGCCATGAATACTGCAGAAGAAAAGGCTGCGCTGCGAGAAAGCATGCGCGCCAAACGTGGTTCGATCGCAGCTGATGTTCGCAAAACGTATGAGGCAGCATTAGAAGATAGGCTTTTCAATCTTCCAGCCCTCAGGCATGCGAAATGCATCGCCGTCTACTATCCCACCGGGTCAGAGGCACGATTTGTCTCAAATCGGGAAAAGCTGTTCCTGTTTGACCAGCGCCCCGTCATCGCCTTTCCCCTCGTCCGCTCCGAGACGAACATGTCATTCTTCGCCTTTGACATGAACGATGATTGGAGCGTCCTCGAAACACCGCGGGAGATAGTGACGGAGCTCGACTCCTCCCGGCACGTTCCGCCGGAAAACATCGATCTCATACTCGTGCCAGGCATCGCCTTCGACAAGCACGGCAATCGTCTGGGCCAGGGCGGCGGATTCTACGACCGCTTCCTCCCCTATCTAAGCGCGGAGAGCATGACGATTGGCATCGCATTCGACGAGCAAATCGTCGACGAGGTGCCACGCGAGGCAACCGACTGTCGCGTCGACTACATCGTTACCCCCACGCGCGTCATCACCGCAGAGAAATAGCGCCAGGCACAGGCGCGAAACCAGACAAAAGTGCCCCGGCGAGGTTTGTCTGGCTTTAGTACCTGTTATCGAAGATGCGCGTCGTCTTCTTCTCGCTGCGCGGCAAATCCTCGATGTCGACGGGTTTGACCTGCGGCGTAAAGCCGATGCGGTTCTTGAACTCCGTCGCGATGGTCTCTTCCATGTTGTACTTGTTGGCACTGGGCTCGACCTCGACAAAGAGCGTGGCGATGTCCTTGCCGTTAAGATGGTCGATCATCATTTGGTACTCGCTACTCGCGCCGTCAACCGAAGCGATGACCTCCTCGATTTGTGCGGGGAACATGTTGACGCCATGCACCTTGACCATGTCGTCAGTGCGGCCAGTGATGATGTCGATGCGCGGGTGCTCGTTGTGCCCGCAGGCGCAATCGCCCGGCACGATACGCGAGAGGTCATGCGTACGGAAGCGGATGAGCGGCGCGCCCTCTTTTTGCAGCGTCGTGAGCACGATCTCTCCCGGCTCGCCGTCGGGAACGGGCTCTCCCGTAACGGGATCGATAATCTCGAGGTAGACGTAGTCGCTCCAGATATGCACGGCGCTATCGGCCTGGCAGTTGATGCCGATACCTGGACCGTAGACCTCGGTGAGACCATAGATATCGTAGAGCTCGACACCGAGCTCGTTAGCGATACGACGACGCATCTTCTCGCCCCAGCGCTCCGAGCCGATGATGCCCTTGCGCAGCTTGATTTGGTCACCGATGCCGCGCTTGGCGATTTCCTCGGCAAGGCGCAGCGCATATGAGCTCGTCGCGCAAAGCACCGTACTCTCGAGATCCATCATCATCTTGAGTTGCTTGTCGGTGTTGCCCGGACCCATGGGAATCGCCATGGCGCCAAGCAGCTCACAGCCAAGCTGGAAGCCGATGCCGGCAGTCCACAGGCCGTAACCCGGCGTGATGTGCACACGGTCTTCCTTCGTGACGCCTGCATACTCGTAGCAACGCGCAAATTGAATCGCCCAGTCCTCGACATCCTTCTTGGTGTAGGGAATGATGACAGGCGTGCCCGTCGTACCCGAAGAGCTGTGAATGCGCACGATTTGCTCGGGCGGAACGGCGGCGATTCCGAGCGGATAGGCCTCGCGTAAATCGCCCTTATCGGTGAAGGGAAGCTTCTCGAAATCGCTTTGGTCCTTAATCGCGTCGATGTCGATACCCGCGAATTTCTTTGCATAGAAGCCATCGGGGATTGCAACGAGCTTCTTGAGCTGGGCCTTGATGATGTCAAATTGCTCTTCGGTCATGTGCATGGTGCGTAAAACCTTTCAAACTAGACGTCGACGCCAAGGAATGTGCGAACAGCGTATCCCAAAACGAAGGACAGCGCCGCGACACCAAGGGAAATCGCGCACATCTGCCCAAAGTTTTTGCCAAACGACACATCACGCGCAACGGAGGTATAGAAATTGAAGCCTGCCAGAATCAGCACCACGAGAACGAGCATGATGCCCATGGCCAGCAGATACATCTTGTCATCGAGAATAAGGTAGGGCAGCAGCAATATGACGACGGTGATGAAGTACGCCCCGCCCGTCATGAGGCCCGACTTGGCCGCATCGCCCTTGCCGTCGCTGCGCTCGGCCAGATACTCGCTCGCGGCCATGGAAAGCGTCGCCGCAACGCCGGTGATGAGGCCGGAGAGCGCAATGAGGCGCGTGTTCTGCATGGCGAGCGTGAGACCGGCGAGCGTGCCGGTTATCTCGACGATGGCGTCGTTCATGCCAAGGATCATCGCACCGACGTAGGAAAGACGCTTCTCGTTGAGCAGCGCAAAGAGCTCATCGTCGCGTTTCTGCTCGTCTGCCTGCATCTTCTCGACCTCGGGCATTTCGCTCAATAGCCTCTTGGAGTGGTTGACGAACTTGACCTTGCGCCGATCCATGAGCTTGGCGGCGAAGGTGAAGCCGAAGATGCGGGCCATACGCGCGTAGCGTTTGACCTTGTGCTCGTCTGCGGCAAGTTGCTTGTTGGTGTAGGTCTCGAGTGCCTTGGCCTGACTTGCAATCTCGTCGGCGACTCTGGCGAGCGCCTCGCGATTATGCTCGTCCTTGATGGCATCGGCCATCGCATGATAGGCGGCGGCTTCCGTCATCTCGCTCTGCTGGATACGCAGAAGAATCTTCTGAATGTCCGCGCTGTATGCCATGCGATGCTCCTCCCGTTGAGTGCAAGTTCATTATAGCCAATCAAGATGGATGAGGATTTGTCCGAAGCGCTTCTCTCGTTGCCCTGCTCAAGGGAAGAGCGAAGGGGGCTGGGCCGAGGCATAAAAAAAGACCGCCTGATGAGGCGGTCCGAGTGGTTGATGGTGGCTAGAGAGGGACTTGAACCCCCGGCACAGGGATTTTCAGTCCCCTGCTCTACCAACTGAGCTACCTAGCCATGGCGCTTAACAGCAGCGGTTAGTTTACCAAAACGAGCGTTGCGGTCAAGCTTCGTCCCTCAAGAGGTCGACAGCCTGACACGCGAGGTCGCGAATCTCGTCGTCATCGCACTCCGAAAGCTCGAGCAATGGTTCGAGCGCCGCAAGGTCCTTGAAGTGCGCAAGGGCTTCGATGGCGTATCGCACGACCCACTCGTAGTCGTCGTCGAGCGCCTCGATGCACAGCTCCGTAGTCTCTTTGTCTGCGGGGAAGTGCCCAAGCGTCCAAACGCATGCCGCGCGCAGCTCGCCCTCCTTGTCACCGAGAGCGCCAAGCAGCGCGATGCGGGCTTGCTCGATGAGGGCATCATCTGTCGTGATGTCGAAGCCTGCGAGCTCGGAGCGCTCGCCGATAGCCGTCGCGGCGGCAACGCGTATGGAAGGCGCGATTGTCTTGTCCGCGACGATCTCGCAGAGCTTGTCGAGGCAGCGCGTAGTGGGAATCTGGCCAAGCGACCAGGCGCAGTTCACGGCAACGCGCTCGTTCGGATCATTCAAGCATTCGACCAAGGCCTCGAACGCACGGTCGTCGCCGAAAATGCCAAGCGCCGTGGCAGCAGCCGCCCGTACCTCGTCCACCGGGTCAAAGAGACAGACAAGCACAGGCGCGAAGCCGCGCACGTCAGCAGCCTTGGCCAGGCCCGCAACCGCCATGGCACGAGCGCGGGGATCATCATCGTGCGTAAACTCGATGAGCAGTTCAATGTTCTCAGCGGGCATCGTGCCCCTCCATTCTCCATCTGTACTTTGGAGGATTTTACGATAAAATGCCAAGGCACTGGGCGATTAGCGCAGCGGGAGCGCATCTGCCTTACAAGCAGAGGGCCGCAGGTTCGAACCCTGCATCGCCCACCAGAGATTTCTTCGAGCCGCTCCGTGCGGCTCGTTTCGTTGGTACGGCCGCTTCGATTGAGAGCATGTGCATATGAGAGTAATTCAAGCATCGGAGATTACGAATGCGGTAAGCGAGCTCTGTATCCGGGCCAACTGCGTCATGAGCGAAGGGCTCCTGAACGCACTGCATAAGGCACGTGATGGCGAAGAGTGGCCCGTGGCCAAGGCGACGCTCGGCAGCATGCTCGAAAACGCCGCCATCGCCGCTGATGAGATGGTACCCATTTGCCAGGACACGGGTGCGGCCTGCGTCTTCGTCGAGCTGGGCCAGGACGCCCATATCGAAGGCGGCTCGCTCGTCGATGCCATCAACGCGGGCGTCGCGCTCGGCTATACCGAGGGTTACCTGCGCAAGTCGATGGTGGCAGACCCGCTGCGTCGCGTGAACACGGACGACAACACGCCCGCGCTCATCACCGTCGATATCGTAGATGGCGACGCCCTCAAGATTACGCTTGCGCCCAAAGGCGCTGGCTCGGAGAACATGGGGCAGCTCAAGATGCTCAAGCCGGCTGATGGTATCGAGGGAGTGCGAGACTTCGTGCTCGATGCCGTCAGGCACGCCGGTCCCAATCCCTGCCCGCCCATCATCGTAGGTGTGGGCGTGGGCGGCAACTTTGACCACGTCGCTTCGCTCGCCAAACGTGCCCTGCTTCGACCCGTTGGCGTACACAACCCCGACCCCTTCTACGCGCAGCTCGAAGTCGAATTGCTCGACGCCATCAATGCCTTCGGCACCGGCCCTGCCGGCTTCGGTGGTGCGACGACAGCCCTCGCCGTCAACATCGAGCAGGCTCCCACGCACATCGCCTGCTTGCCCGTCGCAGTCAACATCAACTGCCATGTCGCCCGCCACGAGGAGGTGGTGCTGTGATGGGAATGCCTGAAGCACAGCGCATCAACGGAGACATCACCTGCGAGCTTGCACAAACGTTGCATGCGGGGGACCAAGTGCTCTACAGCGGTATCATCTACACCGCACGTGACGCCGCGCATAAACGCCTTGTCGAAGCGCTCGATGCTGGCGAGGAGCCGCCCATCAGCATTGACGGTGCCATCATCTATTACGCCGGTCCTGCGCCCGCCAAGCCTGGCTACCCCATAGGTCCCGTTGGCCCGACTTCAAGCTACCGCATGGATCCGTATGCCCCACGCCTGCTTGACCTTGGCCAGCGCGCGATGATCGGCAAAGGTGCGCGCAGCCAGGAGGTCATCGACGCGGTCATCCGCAACGAGGCGGTCTACTTTGCCGCGATCGGTGGCGCAGCGGCGCTCATCGCCAAGAGCGTCAAGCGTGCCGATGTAGTGGCATACGATGATTTGGGGACGGAGGCAATCAGGCGCCTCGAGGTCGTGGATATGCCGTTGACCGTCGCCGTCGATTGCCATGGCGGCAACATTTACGAGACGGGCCCGGCGGAGTATCTGGCAAATTACCGTCATCTCGACTGAAGTGGCCGTCAGGACGTCCCCGTACTGTCATGCCAGGAAGTCCTCATTAGGGTGCAGCCCATAGCGTGCGCAAACGGCACGCAGTTGGTCGTCGCTCACCAGATGCGGCGGCTCTGCTCCTCCGTTTGCGGCACGAGCCTCTAGATAGATAGCTGCCGACTTCTCGACTGTCTCAATCGCGCCGAACGCCTTCTCGAAACTAGCCGCTCGCGACATGATGCCATGCTGCGTCCAAATGCAGACGGTGTGGTGCGCCATGAGCTCGCAGGTTGCCGTAGCAAGCTCGGGGCTGCCCGGCACCATCCATGGCAGCACGCCGACACCTTGGGGAAACACGATGATACCCTCGGTCATGATGCGCCACAGCGTACGCGTCCACATACGCGTCTGCGGCTCAAGTAATGTCGAGAGCGCGATGACATGCGGACAGTGCGCATGATAGACCACGCGATCGGCGCCGTCACCAGCACGCAGGGCAACCGCAAAAGCGGCTAGGTGCGTCTCAAGCTCGCTCGAAGGACAAGCGCCATCTTCGAAGCCCCAGCGAATGCGCCAGGCACCGCCATCAGCATCGAGTTCGATGACGCCGCATCCATGCGAGCCATCATTTGCAAGGCTGCTCAAGTATGCACCCGAGGCGGTCATGAGAAAGCACATGCCGGAAAGCTCGGGGACAGACTGCTTGAGCGCATGCCACACGTCCTCACGCTTGAATAGGGGCGCAAACATGCGCAGGTCTTCCTCGGTCAAGCGATAGCTCAAATTGCCACCATTGGCTTCATGCCAGCCTCGCGTGGATGCCTCGGTGCACAGACGGATGAAGCCCCATAGACACGGAGGCCACGTGGCATACATGGGCTCGTCGTATTGGGCGGTCATTGATGCGATGCGAAAAGCGCGACGCTAACCGATACGCGGCGGTGTGCTGACAGGCGGAATCGGCGGCACGAGTGGAGAGCCCACTGGGGGCGCCGCGGGTGCGGGACGTGGTGCGGTAGAAGGCTGCGTCTGCGCGGCAGGCTGGGAGGCCTGTGTTGACTGCTCGGCATGGGCTTGCTTGGCGCTCTCGAAGAACTCGTTGCGTTGCTCGCGAGCTTCCTTGGCAGCGTCGCCTTCCTCCCCAAGCTCGTTTTGCAACGAGGAAATCATCTGCTCGAAATACATGCAGAGCTGGTTTTGCGCACCCTGGTTGAGATTGCCAAAGATGATCTCGGGCATCTTTTGGTCCGGAAGCTCAACGGCTTTGCCCTTGTCCGTAAGCCAGACAAGCATGACGCGCCTATCGTCTGGAGAAGCGGAACGCTCGACATAGCCATCCTTCTCCATCTTGCCCAGAACCTCGTTGAGGGAGGAAACGCGGATGCCCATGACGGTCGCCATTTCCTTCGTGCTCACGCCGTCCTTCTGCTTGAGAAGCGCGAGAACGCGACCGCGACCACGCGTCGTATCGCCAAGAGGACCCAGCTTGCTGGTGTTTTTATTGCGAACAGCTTCCACCATCTGACGAATTAACATGTACTTGTCAAAAAGCTCGCCCTCACGACCCATGGCTTCCTCCGTTTATATATGGTACCTGTAAATAACTACTATAAATTATACGGTGGCTGTACGAAATGTCAAGGAGCGAAGCGGTATCTTTCCCGCTTAGATGCTATATAATCACCAATTGCACGACCCATAGCGCAATTCGCATGGAAGGGAGTTCAAGGTGTACTACTCAAAAGAGATCGAGCTCATGTGCCCGGTCACGAAGGGAGCCTATCACGGTCCCGCCCCCATCCCCGAAGAGGGCAAGTGGGTTCAAGCGAAGGAGATTTCCGACATCAGCGGCTTCACGCACGGCGTCGGCTGGTGCGCTCCGCAACAAGGTGCCTGCAAGCTCACCCTCAACGTCAAGGACGGCATCATCGAGGAGTGCCTCGTTGAGACCCTCGGCTGCTCGGGCATGACCCATTCCGCGGCCATGGCAAGCGAAATCCTCCCTGGCAAAACGTTGCTTGAAGCCCTCAACACGGACCTCGTCTGTGACGCCATCAATACCGCCATGCGCGAGCTCTTCCTGCAAATCGTCTACGGACGCACGCAGACCGCCTTCTCCGATGGCGGCCTTCCCATCGGCGCCGGTCTTGATGACCTCGGCAAGGGCTATCGCTCGATGGTCGGCACCATGTACGGTACCAAGCTCAAAGGTTCGCGCTATCTCGAGCTCACGGAGGGCTATGTCACGCATATCGCACTCGACGAGAATGACGAGATCATCGGCTATGAGTACGTCAACTTCGGCAAGATGATGGATGCCGTCAAAAACGGTGTCGACGCCAACCAGGCAATCAAGGACGCAACGGGCAGCTACGGTCGATTTGACGAAGCGGCCAAGGTCATCGATCCGAGGAAGGAGTAGACCATGGCAGAGTTCGAGAACATGGACCATAGGCTCGACAAGATCAACGCAACGCTCAAGGAATACGGCATGGGCTCTCTCGACGATGCCGAGAAGGTATGCAAGGAAGCCGGCATGGATCCGCTCCCCTACGACATCGTCAAGAGCGTACAGCCCATCTGCTTCGAGGATGCCGCCTGGGCATATACGGCTGGTGCCGCCATCGCCATCAAGAAGGGCGTCAAAAGTGCTT
>USOR01000015.1 GCA_900556425.1 uncultured Coriobacteriaceae bacterium | reverse complement strand
AGGAGGTGCTCACCATGAACCGAACCAACGGCCCCCTCACAAGCAAGCTTAGACGAGCGCGTCACGGCGTCCGCATTACGCGAGGCTCGAGTTCCTCCTCACTCGCTCACGCACGCGTGGCTCGCATCACCTGTGCCCTATCCCTTGTCTCCCTATGCATCGTGTTCATGGCGCAGTCGGCCTTTGCAGCGACTTGGCCCATGTCCACCTCGGCGCTTTCCGCGACGCTCGCGTTTCATCAGTCCTATTCGGCCGGGAGTAATAGCTATGTACATAGCGGCATCGACATACCCGCGTCTGCCGGTTTGCAGATAATCTCACCGCTTGCCGGGACGGTACGTTTTACCGGCGCCGTACCGTCCGGCGATTCACGAACGGGCGGCACGTCATCAGACAAGACGATGAACGCCGTTTCCATAGAGCTAGGCGATGGTCGCACTGTTACCCTCATGCCCTTTGCATCCATAGGCGTACGGGAAGGCCAGACGGTTGCGGAGGGGGCTCCTCTCGGCACCCTGGCAGCATCGGGTGACGTCTCGACGTCTGCAACGCACCTGCACATGGGTTACAAGCAGGGCTCGCGCTATCTTGACCCGATGCAGCTCTTTGGTGTGGCAGGCGACGCACCAGGTGGTGCTGCGGCAGCCCGATCAGTTGCGGAGGTGCCCGCAGCGAGTGCACCAACGCCCCTGGCGAGTGCCGAGGCAGCGCCTTCTGTTGGCGACCCCGCAAGCTCCTCTGCACACCTCGAGCAACCTGGCATCGCCAGCGCATCCGAAGAGTCGACCATTGCGAGCAGCGAGTCCTTTGGGGCTATCGAGACAGGCGATTACGAATTCGCGCCGCAGGGCGCCTCTGCACCAGCGGGCTTTCTCGTGGATGCGCTCGGCTGGCTCGGCGATGCATGCGTGGGGCAGTTCGCGGGGATGGTCGAGGCGCTCTTCGGTATCTCGTGCAGCAGGGAGGCGGCCTTCATCGTCTTGCTCGTGGCGATGGGCGCGCTTCTCCTCGCGTGCGTTGCCTGTGTCAGGCGCCATTGGTCGCAGCTGCAAAATCGTTTGCATACCTGGAAAGATTCCTTGTCATTGCCCGATGGAGGTGGTAGCATGCAAAAGTTATTTCCTGCTTCGGGCGCAGCCTTCATGTCCCGAAGCCGCATAGCCCAGAGGAGGTGACCACATGAAGGCTTACGAACTGCTGTTTTTTGTCGACCCGTCTATCGACGAGGAGACGCGCCTTGCAACGAGCAAGCGTATCGATACCGCGATTACCGAGCAAGGCGGCAAGGTAAGCAACGTTGAGGATTGGGGCAAGCGCAAGCTTGCGTACGAGATCAACGGTCTTGCCGAAGGCGATTACACTCTCATCGATTTCGAGGCTGATCCCACTGCAATTGCAGAGCTCGACCGCGTGCTCCACATCATGGACGCTGTCCAGCGTTACATGATCACGCGTCGCAACGGTGAGGCAGCTTCGGTTGAGAGCGCGTAAAGCACGGCTTTTGCGCTCGGCTGAAAGGAACGATTTAACATGAGCATCAACAGGGTAATGATTTCTGGCAATCTCACGCGTGATGCCGAGCTGAGGACCACCCCTTCGGGGACGTCCATCTTGAGCTTCGGCGTTGCGGTCAATGATCGTCGTCGCAACGCGAACGGTGAGTGGGAAGACTACGCGAATTTCATCGATTGTACGATGTTCGGTCGTCGTGCCGAGGCGCTTGCACAGTACCTCACCAAGGGCGTCAAGGTGGCCATTGAAGGTAGGCTGCACTACAGCTCCTGGGAGGATCGCAATTCTGGCCAGCGAAGGAGCAAGGTCGACGTGACCGTTGACGAGCTCGAGTTCATGTCATCGCGCAACGGTGGCGGCCAGGGTGGCTATGATGCAGGCGGCAATTACGGTGGCGGCAACAACTACGGTGGCCAGAACGCCGGTGGCAACTATGGCGGCCAGTCCTATCAGCAACCGCAGGGGAACGTCGTCCCGGAGCCTCCGACTCCGAGCGCCTATGACGACAGCGACATTCCCTTCTAGACACTATCGCATTCAAGAATCAGTGAGGAGGAACCATGGCTGATTACGCTCGCGCACCGCGTCGCAAGTATTGCCCCTTCTGCAAGGACAAGGTCGAGTTCATCGACTACAAAGACGCTCAGACGCTGCGCCGCTACATCACCGATCGCGGCAAGATCAAGTCCCGCCGCGTGACGGGTGTGTGCACCCAGCATCAGCATGAGCTCGCGACCGCCATCAAGCGTGCTCGTGAGATGGCTCTGCTGCCCTATACCGTGAAGATCGTTTCCGGCAGCGGTGGCCGCAGGAATCGCTAGTGCATCTTCATGCACGAACTGGCCGGGCGTCACGGTGACGCTTGGTCAGGCCCGCATTCGGGCAATGAGGCGCGTACATATATGTAAGCAGTCCTGCGCCATAGCGGGACATAGAGAAGGTTAGAAACATGAAAGTTATTCTGCTGAAGGAACTCAAGGGCCGTGGTGGCGAGGGCGACGTCGTGGATGTCGCTCAGGGTTACGCGGTGAACTACCTGCTTCCGCAGGGCATCGCAATCGAGGCCACCAAGGGCGAGCTCAAGCAGCTCGAGCAGCGTCGTCACAACATCGAGAAGCGCGAGCTTGCTCGTACCACCGACGCAAACGTGCTCAAGAACGCCCTCGACGGCAAGACCGTCAAGGTCTACGCCCGCGTCGGCGAGGAGGGCCAGCTCTTCGGCTCCATCACGACCGCCATGCTTGCCGAGGCCATTCTCGAGCAGCTCGGCGTTACGGTCGATCGCAAGAAGATCGATCTGGGCAAAGCCATCAAGACGGCTGGCAAGCACGAGTTCACCGTTTCGGTGTACCGTGACATCAAGGCCACGCTCGAGGTCAACGTTGTGAGCGATGACGACTCGATCGAGATCGTCGAGACGGAAGAGGCCGTCGTCGAGGATGCCGACGAAGAGGTCGTCGAGGAGACCGAGGCTGTTGCCGAGGTAGCCGAAGACGCCGAGTAATCTCACGCGGCATAGGTTTTGCACGAGGGGCGGGTCGTAGGCTCGCCCTTTGTTTTTCGAGAGATGTAGCGAGTGGAAAGGCATATCATGCGGGTCGGGACACAAGACGTCGATGCCATCATCTTCGACTTCGATGGCACGCTTGCAGACTCCATGTGGGTCTGGGATGAGGTTGACCGCATGTTTCTTGCCAAGCGCGGCATCCCCTTTACCGATGAGTTCGGCGAGATGATCGCCGTACTCGGTTTCGAGCTTGGGGCAGACTTCGCCATCGAGCATTTCGGGCTCGACGAGCAACCCGAGGACATCATCGAGGAGTGGAAGTCTGCGGCCGAGGAAGGCTATGCAACGCAGGTCATGCTCAAGCCCGGTGCATTCGAGTATCTGCAGCGCTGCAAGGAGGCCGGCATGCCCCTGGCCATTGCGACTTCCCTGCAACGTCACCTGCTGGAGCCGGCGCTTGCGAACAATGACGTGCTCGATCTGTTCGATGCCATCTGCGTATGCGACGAGCTGCAATGCGGAGGCAAGTCCAACCCGGTCGTTTACCTTGAGGCGGCACGCCAGCTAGGTGTCCCTGCCGAGCGTTGCGCCATCTTCGAGGACGTCGTCACGGCTGCCAAGTCCGCCAAGGAGACGGGCGCCTACGTCGTCGGCGTCTATGATGAGCACAAGCAACAGGCTACCGACGAGCTCAGGAAGACGGTTGACTTCTTCATCACGGACTATGCGGAGCTTCTTGACGAGGCATCACAACCCTCGCGCCATCAAGGCGAGTAGGACGAGAGACGAGGACGGGTCATGAAGGGTGCGCATAGCGTCAAGCGGACAGGCAAGCCCAAGTCGGCCCGTAAGGGGCGCGGTAAAGTCGTCGCCATCGTCATCTGCGTCATTCTCGTGCTCGCACTTGCGGGCGGCGCCATCTTTCTCTTCGCCACGGGCAAGGTCGAGCTGCCGGGCTTTGCGCCGCAGCAGGCAACGAACCCGACATCGTCTTCGAACAGCGGCGCGTCTTCGCCATCGTCCGAACCATCGCAAGAGACCGACGCATCTGGCTCCGCGGGGGCTACCGAGGGCGGTTCGTCTTCCGCGGCTGCCGTACCCGCATCGCAGGTCTACGCCAATGCGGTCTTTGGCTATCAGCTCGATGTGCCCGAGGGCTTCGTGCTTGGCTCCGAGGTTGATAACGGTGCCGGCGTGATTCTCACCAACAGCAACCTGCGCATGACGGCGAATGTGACCGGCTACAACAACGTCGACAATCTCGATGCCGATGCAATCATGAACTCCCTGTGGAATGGCAGCGAGGATAGCATCGCACGCGCCGAGGGCAATCGCGTCATCATCTATCAGTATGACGACGAGTACGAATACTTCTATTGGGTCAATATCGGCCCTGGATCCATCAACGAGATGGAGATCAAATATCCCTTGCAGGACGATAATCGCGACGAGCTCGATGCGGCGCAGTCGCTCATGCAGGGTTTTATCCCTGGCGATCTCAACATCGCGCACTAGTCCCCCGCTCGAACAAAGGCAAATCTTTCCTTGACACTCTTTTTCATTTGCTGTTTACTTCACAAATATCAAAAGTTCGTTTGAATGTTTGAGTGTTCGAATGTTTTGTCGAAAAGAGGAGTCATGAGCGACGCGGCGGTATGCAAGGATGATCACTGTCATTGCCATGGGCACGATCATGACCACGGGCAGGACCATGGTCATGATCACGTGCATGATGACGGGCACTGCCACTGCCATGACGAGGGTGGCGGATGGGAGGTCACCCTCAAGCTCATCGTGGTGACCGCCTGCATCTACGTGGCAGGGCTTGTGGTCAACTTTGCCAACCCCCTTGGCATCATGGACGTTGCCTGGGTCAAGTACGCAGTCTTCCTCGTCCCCTACCTGCTGGTTGGCCTGCCCGTCCTCATCGGTGCCGCCAAGGGCATCGCTCGCCGTGAGCTGCTTGACGAGCAGTTCCTCATGGCGGTGGCCACCATCGCGGCATTTGCCATTGGCGAGGCGGCGGAAGCTGTTGCCGTCATGCTGTTCTACCAGGTGGGCGAGTGGTTCCAAGACCGGGCGGTCGATAACTCGCGCAAGTCAATCTCGTCTCTCGTCGAGATCAAGGCGACGTATGCAAACGTCGAGGAGGCCGGCGTCATCAAGCGCGTCGATCCGGAAGATGTCAAGGTGGGCGATATCATCGTCGTCACCGCCGGTGAGCGCGTACCGCTCGATGGAATCATTGTGAAGGGCGCAAGTGAGCTCGACACTTCGGCGCTCACGGGCGAGTCGATGCCAAGCTTTCTCGAACCAGGCCAGGAAGTGCTCTCCGGCTTTGTCAACGGGACGAACACGCTGCACGTACGCGTGACACGGCCCTTCGAGGATTCCGCCGTTTCGCGCGTGCTCGACATGGTGACCAACGCCGCCTCCAAGAAGGCAAAGACCGAGGCCTTCGTCCGTCGCTTCGCCCGCGTTTACACGCCCATCGTCGTGGGCGCGGCGCTTCTGCTCGCCGTCGTTCCGCCACTTGTGCTCGGGCCCGCCAATCCGGCCGTATGGGCCGACTTCATCGAGCGCGCCTGCGTCTTCCTCGTCATCTCGTGCCCCTGCGCACTCGTCATCTCGGTGCCTTTGAGCTTCTATTGCGGCATAGGCAGCCTTTCCCGCCGCGGCGTGCTCGCAAAAGGCGGCAACTATCTCGAGCAGCTCGCCCGGGTCGAGACCGTCGTCTTCGACAAGACCGGTACGCTCACGCAGGGAAAGTTTCACGTCGAGGCAATCGCCCCGGTCGAGGGCGTCACGCCCGAGCGCCTACTGGGACTTGCCGCCCACGTGGAGCAGCGCTCGACGCATCCGATCGCGCAGTCCATCTGCGATGCCTATGCCGAGCGCCTCGGCATACCCCCGACCCTGAACCTGCCCGAGCACAGTGACGAGGTTGCCGAGACGCCGGGCCATGGCTTATGCGCCGAGTGCGTGGAGGGTCACATCTGCGTCGGCAACGACAAGCTCATGGATCGCGAGGGCGTTGTCTGGACGAGCGCCGGTCAGCCCGGAACCGTCATTCACGTTGCGCTCGACGGAACCTATCTGGGGTACCTGGTGGTTTCCGACGAGATCAAACCCCAGGCCCGCGCTGCCATCGAGGAGCTCAAGGCCCTCGGCGTGCGCGATACGGTCATGCTCACGGGTGACAAGGAGCCCGTCGCCCAGCGCATCGCCTCGAAGCTTGGAATCGACCGCTTCTTCGCGCAGCTGCTGCCGGGTGACAAGGTCGCCAAGGTCGAGGAGCTTCTGGTGCAGAAGGGCGCTGGCTCCAAGGAGACGCTCGCGTTTGTGGGAGACGGCATCAACGATGCTCCGGCGCTTGCCCGTGCCGATGTCGGCATTGCCATGGGGGCCATGGGCTCGGACGCGGCTATCGAGGCAGCCGACATCGTGCTCATGGACGATAATCCCGCGCGCATTGCCGATGCGGTGAAGCTCTCGCGCAAGACGGTCGTCAACGCGCGGGAGAACGTGGTGTTCGCCATTGCCGTGAAGTTCGCGGTCTTCGTGCTCGGTGCCCTCGGCATCGCCAACATGTGGATGGCCGTTTTCGCCGATACCGGTGTCGCCATGCTCTGCGTCCTCAACGCCATGCGCCTACTGCGCTCGAAATGACAAACAGGCCACTCCTCTCGTATCGGGTACAATACTCGCATCCGATAATGCGGGAGGCATCCGATGGCTGCCCAAGCGGCTGACAAGCAAAATGACGAACTCATGACCGACCTGGCCGGTCTCTTCAAGATGTTCTCCGATCCAACGCGCGTGAAGATCCTCAACATTCTGCTCGATGGCGAAAAATGCGTGGGCGATGTTGCCGCCCAGATGAACATGAGCGCCGCTGCCGTGAGCCATCACCTGCGCATGCTGCGCCAGGGCAATCTTGTCATTGACCATCGCCAGGGCAAGGAAGTCTTCTATTCGCTGGCTGACGATCATGTTGTGTCAATTCTCTCGCTCGGCATGGAGCACGTGACCGAGTAGGCACGCACCTCGGCAGGAACCATGAACCTCACCCGACGTCGATTTCTCGAAGCATGTGGCCTTGCGGCAGCCACCATCTGCGGTGTTGCGGCTACGGGCTGCTCGTCCCCAAGGCCAGCACCGCCCACATTTCCCGAGCGTGACCTCGCGCGGGTCCTCATCGACGAGATGGCTGCGGAGGAAAAAGCCGCGCAGCTCTTCATCGTGACGCCTGAGCAGATCAGCGGCACGGAACTCTCCCTGGGAGTTGACGACGCCTTTCGCGAGGGCTTGCAGGCGCGCCCCGTCTGCGGCCTCACCTACTTCGACGGCAACATCATCGATTCCGCGCAGATCAGCACGATGCTTGCCGACACGCAGGCCGTGGCAAGTGAGCTTGGCATGACACCACCGTTCCTTTGCGTTGACGAGGAGGGCGGAACAGTCCAGCGCATTGGCGGCAAGCCGGGGTTCGACGCGCCATTCATCGGCGATGCCCGTGATATCGGCGCGACCGGTGACGTGGCCATGGCCCGCGAGACCGCGCGCACCATCGCCATCGCCCTACGCGACCTTGGTTTTAACGTCGACTTCGCTCCCTCATGCGATGTCGCCACGAGCGAGTCCAGCAACATGCGACGTCGCTCGTTTGGTGCCGAGGCGTCTCTCGTGGGTCGCATGGCCGCAGCGCAAATCGAAGCCTTCGATGACGAGGGAATCCTGTGTTGCGCCAAGCACTTTCCCGGCATCGGAGATCCGGAGAACGACAGCCACGCGAGTTCGATCTACTCCAACAAGACGCGTGAGGGGCTCGCGGCGCAGCTTGCGCCATTTGTCGCAGCCATCGTGGCGGGCGTCCCCATGGTGATGGTGGGACATCTGTCGCTTCCGCAGATCACGGGCAGTGCCATTCCGGCCTCGATTTCGCCGGATATCGTGCAAGGAATACTTCGTGACGAGATTGGCTACGATGGCGTCGTGACGACGGACTCGCTCGGGATGGGCGCGCTGCTCGAGTTCTGCTCGCCCGGCGATGTGGGCGTCGCGGCCATTGAGGCCGGCTGCGACATCGCGCTCATGCCATCCGAATTCGATGCCGCCTACGCAGGGCTGCTGGATGCCATCAACAGCGGGCGTATTCCCATGGAGCGCGTCGACCAGTCGCTCATGCGCATTCTCACGCTCAAGCTCAAGAGCTTCCCGGAGCTTTTTGACGAGACGATTCAAGAAGAACTTGCGAAAACCCGCTAAGCGCCGCTATTAGCGTTATTATGAAGCCCCCGACAATCTCATCAAGAAAGGACGAATCATGGATTCCAAGGTGTACGAGCTCCTCAACGACCAGATCAACAAGGAGTTGTATTCGGCGTACCTGTACCTCTCCTTTGCAGACTACTACGCGGATGAAGGCCTTGATGGCTACGAGAACTGGTACCTCATTCAGGCGGCCGAGGAGCGCGATCACGCCCTCATCTTCCGCAAGTACCTCCTCGATAACGACTGCAAGGTGGTGCTCAAGGCCATCGACCAGCCGGACAAGACCTTCAAGAACCATCTCGAGCCGCTTGAGGCCGGTCTCGAGCACGAGCGCTACGTCACGAGCCTCATCAACGACATCTACGCTGCCGCCAAGGAGGTCAACGACTTCCGCACGATGAAGTTCCTCGATTGGTTCATCGACGAGCAGCTCGAGGAGGAGGTCAACGCGACCGATATGGTCACGAAGATGAAGCTCTTCGGCTCGGATGCCAAGTCGCTCTACGAGCTTGACCAGGAGTATCTGGCGCGTACGTACAGCACGCCCTCCCCGCTTGCCGCGGAGTAAGCGCCGCAGAAGCGCACGCGTAAGCGCCGCTGGCTATCGTTTAGAAGCGGCGTGCAGAACGTGCGCTGTCTTGGGGCCGCCTTCGGGTGGCCCCTTTTGTTTGCTTGCGTGCTGCGCTGGGCTGGCTGGCGAAGATGAGCGCTTGGGGCACGTGCGCCGCGCAAGTCTTCGCCAGTTGCTTGTGTGTGGCCTAGCGCTTGTACACGTCGCTTCGATGTCCTATCGAGAACACCTCTACGACTAGCACATCGTTCTTGATAATGCAGAGAATACGGTAATCGCCAACGCGATACCGCCATTCTCCCGAGCGATTGCCCGATAGCCCTTTGCCGTAGATGCGCGGGTCATCGATACCGTCAAGATGCTTGCCGATCCACGATGTGATGAGACGGGCATCGAATCGGTCCATTTTCTTGAGCTGTCTCAGTGCACATTTTGAGTATTCGACGCGGTATGCCACTAGAGCCCCAGATCCGCAAGGACTTCTTCGTGGCTGTAGCGCGTTCCATCATCCTCGGCTACAGCAGCTCGCAGGGCTGCAAGATCCTCTTTGTCCTCGATGCTTTCGAAGACGGCGTCACGAATGAAATCAGAGATGGTTTTGCCCTCGAACTTCGCATATTTACGCACGAGGGCCGCGTCGATGTCGTCTACTCTCATGGTCATGGTCGTCATGGCAGCCTCCTTAGCGTGAATACAATGTATTCTAGCATGTGAAGAGACGTTGAGCGAATACTATTCGTCCCACTGGCACCATCGAGCGAAACATAATCTTCCGCTTGCGAAACATCCGCACGGGGGGGGGTCGTTGATTCGCTGCAGAGTATGATAAAGAGCATGCCTGTTTGAAAGGAGCACGAGATGCGCAAGTTCCTCTCTTTCTTTTTCTCCATTGCTCTTGCTATGACCATGCTTCCTGCCGCAGCGTTTGCCGTGCCGGACGACGGGGAATCGCAGCCCGTGGATGTTTCACAAACATCCGAAGTGGCGCTTGCCATTGAGCCGCAAGCTGGCAACATCGCGACAGGCACGTGGGGCACATGCCCGTGGGAGATATCCGAGGATGGCGTGCTTACAGTTCGTCCGGGTGAGGGAGCGGGGCGAGCATATGGAAAAAGTAAGAGTCCTTGGATAGATAATAATTCGTCAATTTCTACAATCATTTTTATTCAAGATGATGGACGATCGGTTATTGCACCCCAGGATTGCAGTTATTTGTTTTCGGGTCTTGATAATGTCGAATCGATAGATTTGTCCAGTTTGGATACTTCCAACATTACAGATATGGACTATATGTTCAGTTCCTGCAGAAAACTCTCATCTATTAATTTGTCCGGGTTGAATATGAAGAGTGTTACCAGCGTATATCAGACATTCAGTAATTGCGATGAGCTCCAAGCGGTCGATTTGTCGTATGCAGCGTTTGGCACCACGATGCCCACCTTTTCATATTGCTCCAAACTATCTAAATTAAATCTAGTTGGTTTAGACACATCCGAGGTTACAAGCATGGCGGGTTCTTTCTACCTCTGCACTTCACTAGCTGACTTGGATTTGTCGGGCCTTGATACGTCAAGTGTAAGCAATATGAGAAACATGTTCTATGGCTGCAGGGCACTTACAACTCTTGACCTTTCCAGCCTCAATACATCGCGAGTGACAAATATGACAGGAATGTTCAGCTCCTGCACTTCGCTCACCACCCTAGATTGTTCCAGTATGGATACATCTGATGTTACAGATATGGCCAAAATGTTTAGTGGTTGCAGCTCGCTTACAGCACTTAATCTCTCTGGTTTCAGTACTATGAGTGTTGAAGATTTAACTGAGATGTTCCAAGGATGCTATGCCCTTCGAACGATTGATTGTTCGAACGCTGTTTTCGGCGAGAAAACAATTCCTTTTAATGGATGCCCCGCTCTTTCGAACGTGATTTTACGCGATGCGGACGCATCAAGGACATCTAGTCTAGGACGGCTGTTCTCGGGCTGCTCCACCCTTCAGTCTGTTGATTTCACCGGCTTTGATACCTCGAATGTTTCAGACATGGCGTTTATGTTCCAGGGCTGCACCTCGCTTACGAGTCTGGATCTCACGGACTTCGATACCTCAAGCGTAACCTCTATGAGCTATGCGTTCGATGGCTGTTCCAGGTTGTCTGATCTAAACCTCTCCGGTCTCGATACCTCAAATGTGACCTCCATGAGTTGCATGTTTAAGGATTGCGCAGGGCTCGCAAAGCTGGATCTCTCCAGTTTCGACACATCGAGTGTAACGGATATGGGCCTAATGTTTTACGGCTGTGCTTCACTCAAGGAGCTGTATTTATCGAGTTTCGATACTGCTCGTGTTACGGACATGAGCAGGATGTTTAGCGGGTGTCTCGAGTTATGTATTTTAGATATATCGAGCTTTGATACGTCAAATGTCACTGCAATGATTTCAATGTTTTATGAATGTCGGAAGCTTCCACATTTGAACTTAGCTCACTTCAATACAGAAAAAGCAAATAATATGAGGTTTATGTTTGGTAATTGCACGAGACTCTCATTCATAGACATTTCCGGATTCAATACAGATATAGCAAGAGGCGAGTATTTCACAGGATGGTATCAGGGCGATGGCAATAGTAATCCGATTTATGCTTATGGAATGGAAGGGATGTTTGATGGGTGCACTTCGCTAAACCGTGTGAAGGTTGGCTCAAAATTCCATTTTCAAGGAACGAAAGCGTCAAATAAGATTACGCTTCCAAATACAAAGTGGATTTCATACATGACTCAACAAAATCTCACATCTGACGAAATCACCGAAGGTAGGAGCGGGCTTGAGGATACGTATACTCGAGCTACAAAGACTGGAGCGGCGATTGTGTGGGGCGATGGTGCCTCTTGGACTAATGCTACCGGTTCTGATCTTATTTTTATTTCATCTGCTCTACGCGATGATTTTAAAAGAGTGCTTATTGATGGCAAAGCGCTCGAAGGTACGAATTATAGGATAAACGAAGATTCTACAACTATCGCACTTAACCATGATTACATCGCCACACTTATGAATGGCATACATAGGATTTGTATCGAATCTGCGAACGGGAGCCCCGTTGCGGCATTTACGGTTTCCGGGAACAGTATTTCGCTTACTGCAGTCACATTGTCGCAGGATTGCTACACCTACGACGGCTCC
>USOR01000014.1 GCA_900556425.1 uncultured Coriobacteriaceae bacterium | reverse complement strand
CCACCAAGGGTCTTCCAAGATTTGGCCCCTCGCTTTCCAGTATCTCCAGAGCTGCGTATATGTTGTCAATGTCTTCATCGCCAAGTGTGTGAAGCCAAGTGCTTATATGTTCGTAATCAATGGACCACATAGAACCCCTTTTGTCGGTGTAATTATATAGCTTATAAGCTATATTTTCAATAAGCAATCTATAAATCCTTCTCAAGTAAAAAGCACTTCTCGCAGGACCGCTCCCAAACCCAAGATGACCCCTTACCCCAGGTCCCGTGCGCGTACAATGAACGCATCATGAACAAGCACGCCGGACACACATCGCGCATGGACGTCACATCGCTGGTCGTCCTGGTCGTCGTGACGGTGTTCACGGCCCTCTACATGAAGGGCCTCAATAGAGGCATCCCCTACTATTACGACAGCATTGGTTACTCGGCCACCATCGGTGGCACCTTCGTCGTGGCGTTCGCGCTGGCGACCAACGTCATGACTGTCGCCGTGATGAGCGCGGCCTCCAGAAAGCACATGGGCAGGCGCGCGGGAATCAAGGGAGCGGGCACGTCGCTGGGCACCATGTTCGGCGCGGTTGTCGCTACGGGACTACTCGATGGCATCGGCTTCCAGGGTTTCTTCGGCTTCTACGTCGCGCTCATGCTGGTCGCCATGCTCATGGTCTTCCTGCTAAAGCGTGCTGAGCGAGCGTCGGCGCGTGAACGCCCGCTCCTACCCGAAAAGCCTCATGCTGCGCTCGCGCGTGACGATGCCTTGCGCGGCGCTCAGGTGTATGCGCACAGCCTCTTCGTCGCTGTGGCACGTCTCGAGAAGCGCGTCGTGCGTGGGAAGAAGCAGCTCTTCCGTTCGGTCACGCCCCTTTTGCGTCAACTGTAGCAATTTGGTCCGGCGGTTTTCCACGCTGCGTTCCTTGGAGATGAGTCCCTGGGATTCCAGGGTCTTCATGGGTGCCGTGATGTCGCTGCTCTTCAGGAAAAGGTAGTCGGCGACGCGAGATGCGGTCACGTTGGGGCCGAGCAGGTAGAGCGCGAGCAATACGCGAAGCTCGGATGTCTTGAGGCCGAGCTCGCGCAGACGTTGCGCCGTGAGCGTGCGCGAAATCATGATGGTGTCGAAGAATGCCGTGTCCAGGCGGAACTTGCCGTTCTCGATGCGCTGCGCATCATGGATGGTTACCGCGTTCGTCGAGCTGGCAAAGGCGGCCTCGAGCTGCTCGGGCGTGAGGTTTTTCCAGTAGTTCTGCAAGAACTGCCCAACATGGTAGTCTGCCCGTTCGATGGACGATGCTCCCTTGGCGGTGAGGGCGAGTGACACCACGCGCATGTCATCGGGGTCCTCCGCCCTCGTAACGAGCCCTTCCTCCACGAGATGGGGAACTGCAGCCGAAACCGTGCTCACGCCGACGCGCAGGTTGGCGGCAAGGTCGGTGCTGCGCATGGTCTGCCGCGGAGCCGATAGCAGGCGCAAGAGCATGCGGTACTGCAGGGTCGTAAGGGAGCAGTCGCCCTCCAGGATGCGACTGATGGATTTGTACAGCAGGTTCATGATGGTGAGGTAGTCCGACAGGCCCTCGACTGCGGCGACATGCTGTGGATGATTGACGTCCTCGAGCTTACGGCGCTCCTGGTCAAGTTCCGTTGCGATCATGAAAACCTCACAGATGCGACTTTGCGAAAAGTTATTCAATTACAATATTATTGAATGCATATATTGTTAATGAAAAATGCTTTACATAAGGGTGGATGGGCGTAATCTAGTCGTGACTGGTCATCGCGGATGCGTCGCATGTCGCAGCCAGCAAAGAGAGAGCGAGAGGAGTTTCGCATGTCGGAAGAATCGTTCGTCTACACTGCTTGTCCCGGTTGGGGTGACCATGACTACTGTGCGCTCAAGACCATCGTGAAAGATGGCAAGATCGAGCGCATGGAGCGCATCGTCTACTCTCAGCCGGAAGAGCCCGATGGGCACATTTGCCAGAAGGGCTGCCTTGCGGGTCGTCAACCCTATGATCCCAAACGTCTCAGAAAACCGCTCAAGCGCGTGGGCGAGCGCGGCGAGGGCAAGTGGGAGGAGATAAGCTGGGACCAAGCCCTCGACGAAATTGGCGAGAAGCTCTGCAAGATTCGCGACGAGTATGGCCCTGATAAGGTCGTTCTCTGGAACCTCGGCGCAGGCGTCCCTGCCCAGTACAGCTTCGAGAACCTGATGCCGTTCCGTTTCGCGAACACCTTTGGCGTCACCGTTCCGCTCGGCTCGATCGGTTTGGATAACGGTCCCTTCTACGCCGAGTTCTATAACGCGGGCAGCGAGTTTCCTCGCACCGTGATCGACCCACGCATCATGGTCGGCACGGATCTCATCTACGTTTGGGGTTGCAATCCCATCGAGAACCAGATGCGCTGCGCCCAGAACCTCGTACGTGCCCGCGAGGCTGGTGCGCGCATCGTCGACCTCGGCCTCATCTTCGACGGCACGGCAGGCTTTGCTGACGAGTTCGTTGCCATGAAGCCGGCGTCCGATGGCTATCTGGCCATGGCCATGGTGAACTACATCCTGCAAAACGACCTGCAGGCAAGCGAGTACCTGCTCGCACGCTCAATCGCCGCCTACCTCGTCGATGACGAGACGGGGCTGCTCGCCCGCGATTCCGATGATGGCTGCTACCTTGTCTGGGATGCGGCGAGTGATGCCGCCGTCGGTGTTGCGCCCAAGCGCGGAGATTATCCCGAGGGGGCCGACGTCCAGCTTTTCGGCAGCTACGAGATCGACGGCAAGCGCTACACCACGGCACTGCAGAAGCTCAAGGACGCCGCGGCGGAGTACACCTTTGAGCTTGCCGCCGAGAAGTGCGGTATCAGCGCCGAGGACGCCGAGCGTCTTGCACGTGACTGGGTCGAGGCGGAAAACGCCTTCATCCTGTCGGGCTATGGTCTGCGCTACCGCAACTCCAACGAGACCTATCGCCAGTTCCTGCTGCTCGGCGCCCTGACGGGGCGCCTGGGCAAGCCGGGTAGCGGCGTCTTCGAGGCGCTGCAGCTCCAGAGCTGGCCGCTCGTCTTCAACGACATCCCCATCAGCTGCCCCGATGGCGTTGCCGGCGTGAAGTCGGTGCCCGTGCGCATGGCGCAATGGTTTGCGGCGGCCGAGGCCGATGACAGCCCCTACAAGGCGCTCATCGTATGCAGCGGCAATCCCGTGCACCAGCAGCCCGATCGTCAGCGATGGCTCGACGTCGTGAAGGACATGGAGCTTGTCGTCGACTATGACGTATGGCTCACCGACACCGGCGAAATCGCCGACTACGTGCTGCCCGACCTCATGTCCTTCGAGCGCGAGGATCTCATCACGGGAGCATGCTACAACCACGTCATTCTGCAGGAGCCGGCCATCGAGCCGCAGGTCGACGGCCATGAGCCCGTCTGGGTGTTCAGCGAGCTCGCCAAGCGCGTCGGTCTGGGCGATTACTTCACGATGGGCATTCCCGAATACATCGACATTCGCCTGCAGACGCAGTACCCGCTCATCGCCGGCATCCAGCCGCCCGTCACCTACGAGCGTCTCAAGGCCGAGAAGATGATTCGCGCTGCCGCTCCGCCCGAGCCCAAGTACACGCCGTACCTCAATCCCGCCGAGGTGCTCGATAACGAGACCGGACGCATGGAGATCATCTACTCCGAGAAGCTCGCCGAACTCGGCATGGCAACGACCAAGGTGCTCGAGCCGAACAAGATCGGCAAGTCGAGCGAGTATCCATACCAGCTCTTCACCGGTCGCCAGCGTTTCTTCATGCAATCGAGCTTCACCGACGATCCCATCACCGTGAAGCTTTCCGGAGAGACGCCCGCCACGAGGCTCAATCCGGTGCAGGCCCAGCGCTTGGGGCTGGCCGAAGGTGACATGGTCGAGGTCTTCAACGAGCGTGGGCATGTCATCACGCGTCTGGTGCTCGACGAGAGCGTTCCGGATGGCACCGTGCACGTGTGGTTTGGCTGGCGTCGTCGTCAGTTCGAGGAGGGCACCTACGCCGAGATCACGCACCAGTGCGCTGGCCAGGATTCGCAGGGCCCGCTCGAGGACAAGTGGTTCGCGGATTGGCTTGCCGCGGGACACCATCCCAACCCCTACGTCGAGGCAATGAGTTCGCTCACGGGCTCGACCGACTGCTACTGGGATTCGTGGTGTGATATCCGCAAGTTCGAGGGCGAGATAACGCCCAATCCGCAGGAATCCATCGTGAAGGAGGCTTAAGTCATGGCACACAAGATGTTGGTCGATATCGACCGTTGCATAGGCTGCTGGACCTGCGCGATGGGCTGCAAGGTCGGCAATCACCTGGAAGATGACGAGTATCGCGTCGAGGTCGAGACTCACGGCTCGGGCGCCGGCATCGACCGTCCCGAGGGCGTGTATCCCGACTTGCGTATGTGGTGGCAGCCGATCTACAAGCCGAGCTGCACTTTCTGCGCCGAGCGCATGAAGGAGGACGAGCCGCAGTTCTGCGTGATGGATTGCCCGACGCAGGCGCTGGCCTTCGGCGATGTCGACGACCCGGACTCCGCCTACTCGCAGGCCCGGGCGCGACTCGAGGCCCGCGGTGCGCGGTTCTGGGAGCTCGACGATGCCGGCACGACGACGCGCTCCTGCATCGAGTACGCGAGCACCCGCCAATAGTGAGACAAAACTCGCCGGAGCACTTTTGTCTTATCGGGCGGCCCTCGGAGAAATCCGGGGGCCGCTTTCGTTTGCGATCGGGCAAAGCTCGCCAGGGCATTTTTGTCTGGTTATGTGACAGATGTCCCGAAACCAGACAAAACGTCCCCGGCGCGTTTTGTCACGCTGACGTTTCGCTCACGTTCTGCTGCTAAAATGAAATCATCGCTATCGACTATAAAAGGAGGTTCCCATGAAATACGAAATCGTTGATGCCGCCTACGTGCTCGAGCACCTTGGCAAGATGCCTATTCTGGACGTGCGTCCCAAGGACATGTACCTGGAAAGCCGCATTCCCGGTGCGGTTTCGGCCCCGCTTATGGAGGCCAAGGACGCTCCCGAGGACACGACCGAGTTCTTCCTGCGCGAGGTTCTCGATGCCGGAATCGACCCCACCAAGGACTTCATCGTCTACTGCTACAACGGCGGCCTTGCACGCGAAGCCTGCGACCTGCTCGAGAATGCCGGCAACACCTGCCAGAAGTGCTACGAGGGCAGCTGGATCGACTGGATCTCCGACTCCTCACGCCCAGTCGAGAAGTAAGGCGTTTCGTCGAAAATAACCAGATAAAAGCGCCCCGGCGACAATTGTCTAGTCAAGCGGCCCTCGGAGAAATCCGGGGGTCGCTTTTCATTCCCCTAGCAGCTTTTCGAGGGCGGTCATGCGCGCGCAGACGGTGAAGATGCGCGCTGCCTGCTCGAGTTCCTCGATGCTCGGGAAGCTCGGGGCGATGCGGATGTTGGAGTCATGCGGGTCGTCTCCGTACGGCCAAGTCGCGCCAGCGCCCGTCAGTGCGACGCCCGCTTCCTTGGCCTTGGCCACGGTCGCCTTGGCCGTACCGTCAAGGCCGGTGAAGCTGATAAAGTAGCCACCGCGCGGGCGGGTCCAGCTTCCAATGCCCGTGTCACCCAAGTCCTCGTCGAAGATCTCGAGCACCTTCTCGAAACGCGGACGCAGCAGCTCCGCGTGCTTGCTCATGTGTGCGGCAACGCCCTCGGCATCTTCCAAAAAGCGTACGTGACGCAGCTGATTGAGCTTGTCGAAGCCGATGGTCTGCGCTCCCATCGCCGCGAGCATCTCGTCCACGTTGGTGACGCTCGACACAAAAGCCGAGATACCCGCTCCGGGAAGCGTCACCTTCGAGGTCGAGCAGAACTCGAAGACCATGTCGGGATGGCCCGCATCGGCGCAAGCATCGATGATGTTGAGCACGTGATCCTGCTGCGTGGGGTCATCATAGAGATGGTGCACGGCGTAGGCATTGTCCCAGAAGATCCTGAAGTCGCTAGCGGCCGGCTCAAGTGCAGCCAGCCCGCGCACGACTTCGTCCGAGTAGGTGTAGCCACAGGGGTTCGAGTACTGGGGGACGCACCAGATGCCCTTGACCGCCGGGTCTGCCACGAGGCGCGCGACCTCGGCGACGTCCGGGCCATCCTCGCCCAGCTCGACGGGGATCATCTCGATGCCGAAGTGCTCGCAGATGGCGAAGTGACGGTCATAGCCAGGAACAGGGCAGATGAACTTGACGCTATCGAGTTTGCTCCAGGGCAGCTGTCCGCCTAGGCCGGAAATCCAGGCACGTGCGATGGTGTCGAACATGACGTTGAGACTCGAGGCGCCGCACACGACGACTTGCTCGGGCGCAACGTCGAGCATGTTGGCGATGAACGTACGTGCTTCGGGCAGGCCGGCAAGCACACCATAGTTACGGCAGTCGGTGCCGTCAACGGCGCGGTAGTCGCTTGTCGAGTTAACGCAGTCGAGCATCGGCATGCTGAGCTCGAGCTGTTCGGGGCTCGGCTTGCCACGGGCCATGTTGAGTTCGAGATCCAAGGCGCAATACTCCTCGTATTGCCTTTCAAGCGCGTCGTAGAGCGTACGCATCTCGTCTGTGCTCAGGTCCTTGTACTCGGTCATGCCCGCTTCTTTCCTCGTGGTGAAAATGTCGGCGCCCATTATAGACGCAATGGCTATAATGAACGACGCATCTGTTCAAGGCGGGGCGGAATTCCCCACCGGCGGTAAGCGGCCAGAGGCGCCGCGCAGCCCGCAAACCCTTCTTCGGAAGGGCCGATCCAGTGAGACTCTGGAGCCGACGGTCATAGTCCGGATGAGAGAGCAGAAAGGAGCGGATTACTATGTCCGAAATCTCTCACGCAGGCGGGAGCGTCACCCCGCAGCAATCACGCAAGGCCGCATGGAGCACGCGCAAGCTCGTCCTGCTTGCGCTCTTCACGGCGCTTTCGCTCATCCTGTCCTTCATCGAGGCACCCATCTTTCCCGCGGCACCGTTTCTGAAGTACGACCCGTCGGCCGTCATCGCGGGCTTTGCAGCCTGCGGCCTTGGTGTGGGTGCTGGCTTGCTCGTGGGCATTGCCTCGGCTGCCATCCATGGCCTCATCATGGGTGATCCTTGGGGCTCGCTCATGACCATCATCGCCGTGGCATGCTGGATCGTGCCCATGGCGCTCATCTATCGCACCAAGAAGACGCGCACGACGCTGCTCATCGGCATCATCGTAGGCTCTGTCCTCTCGCTGGCCGGCGCCATCGTGGGTAACCTGCTCATCACGCCCATCTACACGGGCACGGACGTGGCGACGGTCGCCGCCATGATCATCCCCATCCTGCTGCCCTTCAACGCGCTCAAGATTCTCATCAACGATGTGCTTGCCTTCGTGCTCTACAAACCGGTCGAGAACCTCATGTCCAAGGACTAGCGTATGAGTGACGGCCTCGACAATCCAGGCAGCATTTCGTTCGATCACGTATCGTTTACGTACAAGGCAGATGCACCCTGCGTGCTCGATGACATCTGCCTGGATATCGAGGCCGGTCAATTCGTCGCCGTTCTCGGCGCCAATGGCTCGGGCAAGTCGACGCTGGCCAAGCACATCAACGCGTTGCTTACGCCCACGGGCGGACGTGTCACGGTAGGTGGCCTCGATACGCGTGATGAGCGCAGCGTCTTTGCCATCCGAGAGAGCGCGGGCATGGTGTTTCAGAATCCCGACAATCAGGCCGTCGCCTCCGTCGTGCGTGACGATGTCGCCTTCGGCCCGGAAAACCTTGGCCTCGCTCCCGACGAGATTCGCGCACGCGTCGAAGAGGCGCTTGCGACCGTTGCCATGCAAGACCATGCGCTTGACGAAATCGAGAGTCTGTCCGGCGGCCAAAAGCAGCGTATCGCCATCGCGGGCGTTCTGGCCATGCGGCCGCGAATCCTCATACTCGACGAGCCGGGCGCCATGCTCGATGCCCGCGGCAGGCGTGGCATCACGCGCGTGGCCCACGAGCTCAATGCCGATGGAATGACCGTCGTGCTCATCACGCACTTCATGGAAGACGCGCTCAATGCCGACAAGGTCGTCGTACTCGATCGCGGACGCATCGCACTCGCGGGCACGCCCGATGAGGTCTTCACCGATGCCGCTGCGCTGCGTGCGTTGCGCCTCGAGCTGCCGTTCTCGATTCAGCTTGCGGAGGACCTGCGCGCGCGAGGAATCGAGGTCGGGATGGGGCTTTCCGAGGAGAAGCTGGAGGAGGAGCTGTGCCAATTGCTTTCGAACAGGTGAGCTTCTCCTACGACGACGAGCATGACGCCCTCCAGAACATCGACCTTGTCGTGGAGGACGGCGAGTTCCTGGGCGTCATCGGTCACACTGGCTCGGGTAAGTCGACGCTCGTGCAGCTCATGGACGCCTTGCTCGTCCCCACGGCCGGACGTGTGCTCGTGGATGGGCTCGACACGCGCGAGCGCAAGTTGCGCCGCGAGGTGCGCACGAAGGTTGGCTTGGCTTTCCAATACCCCGAGACGCAGCTTTTTGCCAACACGGTTGCCGAGGATGTCGCCTTCGGTCCTCGCAACTTGGGATTGTCCGATGACGAGGTGGATCGACGCGTGCGAGAGGCCCTCGATCATGTGGGGTTGGATTACGACGCCATCGCACAACGAAGCCCCTTCGATCTCTCGGGCGGCCAGCAGCGCCGTGTGGCGCTTGCCGGCATACTCGCGATGGAGCCGAGCGTACTCGTGCTCGACGAGCCTGCTGCCGGTATGGATCCTGCGACGGTGGACGAGATTCGCAATTACCTGCGTGACCTCAACGATCAGGGTCTCACCATCGTGCTCGTCTCGCATTCGATGGATGACGTCGCCGAGCTCTGTTCGCGCATCGTCGTGCTCGATCACGGCGTGCTGCACATGCAGGGAACACCCGACGAGCTGTTCACGGCGCAAAACGCCGCCGAGTTGCGTCGCATCAACCTTGACGTGCCCCGCGCCACGAAGTTTGCCCTAGAATTGGCACAACGCGGGTTCGTATTGCCTGAGCCCATTCTCGATGAGCAACAGCTTGTCGAGGCGCTGATTGCGCTGCGTGCGTGACAGTGGGGACGTGAGACACTTGCTCAGGGACGTTGTCTCATTTGCTATGAGACAACGTCCCTGAGCAAGTGTCTCATTTCCGCGTCCACCGTATAGGAGGTACATAACCATGCCGCAGATTTCGCCTGAGCTCGATCAGCTTTCGATTGCGCTCATCC
Source organism: uncultured Coriobacteriaceae bacterium (assembly GCA_900556425.1). Taxonomy (GTDB): domain Bacteria; phylum Actinomycetota; class Coriobacteriia; order Coriobacteriales; family QAMH01; genus QAMH01. The sequence goes on along the minus strand of USOR01000014.1, from coordinate 2,915 downwards.
AGACAGCGATTGACATGCTCGACGTGCATGACGATGTTCCCGTCATGCTTGCGGTGGATTGCGATGACGAGTTACTGACCTTCGAGGATGACACACCCGATGGTTGCTATCGTGCCGCTCGCGAGCAGGTACGTTCCTATGGCAAGGACTGCACGCGCTATGCGTTGCTCACCCAGGGCTTCGTTCAGGAAGACGAGACCGATTCCGGTCAGCCGGCGCTGCTCTTCGAGTTTGGCGAGCGCGGCATGGACTGCGCCTGGAGCGGTTTCATGCTGTACCGACGTGACGAGGACGGTCACATCGAGGTAAGTGACCCCATGCCGGCAGGCGAGGAAGAGCTTCTTTTCGGATAGTGCGCTGCGACTGGGCGACGGGCGACTGGAGGCATCGCGCGAGACGTGGGTCGGGTGCGAGAGCAAGCCTCCAGTCGCCCGTCGCCCAGTCCCTCCATTCCCACAATGAAATGCTGCGCGAGCGCATCAAGCGTGGTATCCTGCAAGGCTGTACGAAATACAGCTGACAACGGGATAACGCACATGCTTCAAGAACATATCCGCAACATCGCCATCATCGCGCACGTCGATCACGGCAAGACCACGCTTGTCGATCGCCTTCTGCAGACTGCCGGCGTCTTCCGCGAGAACCAGCAGGTCGAGGAGCGCGTTTTAGACTCCAACGACCAGGAGCGCGAGCGCGGCATCACGATTCTCTCCAAGAACGTTTCCATCCGCTACAAGGACGTGAAGATCAACGTCATCGACACGCCGGGCCACGCCGACTTCGGCGGCGAGGTCGAGCGCGTGCTCAAGATGGCCGATGGCGTCTTGTTGCTGGTCGATGCCTTCGAGGGCCCCATGCCGCAGACGCGTTTCGTTCTCAAACATGCCCTCAGCCTCAATCTGGTGCCCATCGTCGTCATCAACAAGATCGACCGCCCGGGCGCACGCCCCGATGAAGTCCTCGATGAGGTCTTCGAGCTCATGCTCGAGCTGGGCGCAAGCGATGAGCAACTCGACTTCACGACTGTCTACGCGAGCGCGATGAACGGCTACGCACGTCTCGACCCGGACGACGGTAACATGGATATGCTGCCGCTGCTCGACACCATCCTCGAGCATATTCCCGCGCCCGATGTCGACCCGGACGGCCCCGTCGCCATGCAGATCTGCACGGTCGACCATTCCGAGTACGTGGGCCGCATTGGCACGGGTCGCCTGTTCTCCGGCTCCATCGAAGCCGGTCAGCAGGTGCTTGTCATCAAGAACAACGGCACTACCCGCTACGAGACCACCATCAAGCACCTCTACACTTTCGAGGCCCTGGGCCGCGAGGAGGCGCAGAGTGCGGTGGCGGGCGATATCATCGCCATCGTCGGCGTGGACGACGCGGACGTGGGTGATGTCGTGACCGACATCGAGAACCCTGTCGAGATGGAGCCCATCGAGGTCGAGGAGCCGACGCTTTCGGTCATCTTCGAGGCATCCTCGAGCCCACTCGTGGGCAAGGAGGGCGACATCGTCGGCGGCCGTCAACTCAAGGAGCGCCTCATGCGCGAGGGGGAGGCCAACATCTCGATGCGCATCGAGGAGCTCGAGGACAAAAGCGGCATCGAAGTCGCTGGTCGCGGCATTCTGCACCTCTCCGTGCTCATGGAGACCATGCGCCGCGAGGGCTATGAGTTCCAGGTCGGGCGCCCCCGCGTGCTCTATAAGACCATTGACGGCGTCAAGATGGAGCCCATCGAGGACGCGTCGGTCGAGACGCCCGAGGAGTATTCGGGCAAGATCATCGAGCTCTTCGGCACGGCCGGTGGCGAGATGACCAACATGACCACGCATCAAGACCAGACGGTCCTCTCCTTCAAGATCCCGACGCGCGGCATCATGGGCCTGCGCACCAAGATACTCAACGCGAGTCACGGCGAGGCCATCTTCAGCCACCGCTTCTCGGAGTATGGCCCCATGCGCGGCGAGCTGGGCATGCGCAAGAACGGCGCCATGGTCGCCATGCATTCCGACAAGGCCGTTGCCTACGCGCTCGATACGCTGCAGCAGCGCGGCACGCTCTACGTCGAGCCTGGCGACGAGTGCTACGAGGGCATGATCGTGGGCGAAAACGCCAAGGAAGGCGACATGGACGTGAACGTGTCGAAGACCAAGCAGCTCGGCAACCAGCGTGCGTCCAGCGCCGACAAGGCCATCATGCTCACGCCTCCGGTCAAGTTCACGCTCGAGGAGGCGCTCGAATACATTGCCGACGACGAGCTCGTCGAGATCACTCCCAAATCGATTCGCCTGCGCAAGCGCACGCTCGATAAGATTGGAAGAAAGAAGGAACGCGCCCGTGCATTGGGCAAATAGTTAAGGAGCCACCATGACTCAGGAACTGCTTCGTCTTCATGACGCAAAAGTAAAGATGGACGGCCGTGTGATCCTCGACGTCGATGACTTCGTCATCAACCAAGGCGAGCACATCGTCGTGCTCGGACCCAATGGCTCGGGTAAGTCGACGCTGGTCAAACTGCTCACCAAGGAGATCGAACCGGTTTGGCGCGAGACGCCGCCGGTGCTCTTCATGGGTCAGCCCGACCCCTCCGAGGAGACCCTTATCGAGACGGTCGGCCTCGTGTCCACCGATGTGCAGGAGCGCATGATGGTGCACCGCACGGTGTTCGACATCGTGCTCGGAGGCTTCTTCGGAAGCGTCGGCGTGCCCTTCCACATCGGCGCCTCCGACGAGCAGGTCGAGCAGGCTCGCAAGGCCATCCGCGAGATCGGCATCCCATCGCTGTCCGAGCGCGACATGCTCACGCTTTCCACGGGCCAGGCGCGTCGCGCGCTCATCGCCCGCGCCCTCATCAACGGTCCCGCGTTGCTCATCTTCGACGAGCCGACGCTCGGCCTTGACCCCGAGGG
>USOR01000013.1 GCA_900556425.1 uncultured Coriobacteriaceae bacterium | reverse complement strand
GCTGGAGCCTGTTCACCACCAAGGCGTAGGCGAGACGAGGAGCGGGGGAGGAAACACGGGGCATCCCTTCCTCGCCCTCTTGCTCAGATATGAGCATATATGTGGAAAGGGAAATCAAGGAGGTAATACAAATGTCTAGTACTATTCAAGCACAATCCAAGAAGCGGGCGATGCTCGTGCTCGTGGGGTGCTGTGTCATGCAGGCCGTGGGCCTGGGCACGGTGCTTAATTCGTCTTCCGCCTATTTTGCGTTCATGCCGGTTTTGGCTGGTGTCGACATGGTTTCCTATGTCATGTGGATTTCCATGTACGGCATAGCCGCCCTTGTCGGCACGTTCCTCGGCGGTATCCTGCTGCCCAAGAACGCGAAGCTGTTCCTGTCCATCGACGTCATAGTTGTAGCCCTTTGCTTGGTGGGCTTCACGTTTGCAACGCCTGACTGGACCTGGCAGTTCTCGGCTCTCGGTATCATCATGGGTCTGTTCGGTGGTCAGTTCTTTATCTACGCCTGCCCGCTGTTCATCAACTCCTGGTTCACGGAGGCGGTCGCTGGTCGTTATCTCGGCATCGCGAACCTGTTCTCTGGTATCGGCGGCGCCATCTTCCCGCTCGTGTTCACTCAGCTCTTCCAGAGCATTGGTTGGCAGGGCGTGTACTACGTGAATGCCGTGCTCGTGCTCCTCATCCTCATCTTCTCCCTCACGGTTTTCTCCACCGATCCCTCCAAGAGCGGGCTTGAGCCCTTTGGTCCCGCTCCCGATGCCGTGGCGCTTGCAGAAGCCGAGGGCGTGAAGCCGGGTATCCCGCTGAAGTACGCCGTTGCTTCCGTCACATTCGTCATCCTGTTCATCGCCTGCATCGGTTGCTCCTTCCCCGGCGGATTCAATTCCTACATCCAGGCAAACTGCATCGAGATTCTTGGTCCCGATGCCGCGACCTTCTCGGCAACTCTCATGACCCTGCTCCAGGCTGGCTATATTTTGGCGTCTCTGTGCGGTGGCTTCCTCTGCGATAAGATTGGCGCCAAGAATGTGACCATCATCCTGTTTGCCATTACGGTCATCACATTCCTGTGCTGGGCCTTTGTTGCCACCAACGAGGCGACCATGGCAATCACTGCGTTCTTCTTCGGAATGAATAACGCAATCGTCACCATCTCGATCCCCATGATCGTGCGTCATCACTTTGGCGAGCGTTCCTTCGACAAGGTCTTGTCCTACGCCATGATGGGCGTTGGCCTTGGCGGTGCGTTTGGTGCACCAATTATTGCGCTGTTCTACACCTCGACGGGAACCTATTCCGGTGCGTTCACCATTGGCGCCGTCGTTCTCGCCATCACGCTTGTTTTGCTGCTCATTACCTACGCGACTGTAAAGAAGACGCAAAAGGAGCACTGGGTGGCCGAGTAGGCATCCAGTCTCATTTGGGAGTTTTGATTGCGGAAAGGAGGTGCATGGCCATGACCCTGTGGAAAGCAAGCGTTTTGGGTCGTTTTGATCGTGAAACGGGCCTTCATCTTCCCGGGCGCATGTGGTTCATGCCCAACTAGCCAATCCCCAATTCCGGGCCCTTCGTCTCTGGGCGGAGGGCCCGGTTCAACTTGGAGGTGTTTTCATTGTCTGAGAGCAAGGGACGTATCCATTACGCATGGCTCGTTATGATCGGGTGCTGCTTCCTGCAGGCTGGCGCCCTAGGAGCCATCATGAATTCCGGCGGGATTTTCTTTGTGCCGATCTGTGATGATCTTGGCTTCGATCGTGGGGCCTTGGCGCTTTACCTGACGTTTTACTTCATAGCTACGACTGTTACTTATCCTTTGGTGGCGAAATTTTTGCCAAAGTGGAACTTCCGCGTGTTTTTGACCGGCTGCTTTCTAATTATCGCTGCGACTGAAGCCTGTATGGGTCTGTTTACGGAGCTATGGCAGTGGTATGTGGGTGGCGTAGTGCTCGGCATTGCCGGCGCGCTCGTGTTCGTGGTCGCTTCAACGGTACTCATCGAAAACTGGTTCATAAAGCGTCGCGGCACGGCCCTCGGTATTGCCATGTGCGGATCGGGCATTGGTGGCGTGATCTTTCCCATACTCGGTACTTGGCTTATCGGGGAAATAGGCTGGAGGCTCACGTATCCTGCCATTGCCGTCATCATCTGCATTCTCGTTCTTCCCTGGACCATCTTCGTATTCCGTTTGCATCCGGAGGAGATGGGCTTGAAGCCCTACGGAGCTGATGAGAAGGAGAGCGTAGCCGAAGAAGCCGCTGATATTCATGGTATGCCGGCAAAGAAGGCCATCGTCACCTTGGCGTTCGTGTGCGTTTTCCTGTATGCAGGTATCGAAGCATTGTTTAGTGGCTACAACAACCATCTTCCGGGATTTGCGGAGTCATTGGGGTATACCGCGGCGTTTGGCGCCAGCATATTGGCCCTGGCACAGCTTGGCTACACGGTCGCAACCCTTGTCATGGGTTGGGTGACGGACAAGATAGGTGTCGCTGCCTCGACCTATATCACTCTTGGCGTGACTGCTGCCTCCCTCTTGGGATTCTCGTTTTTGCAGAGCGAAGTACCGCTTATGGTAGCCGCTTTCGTGTTTGGCATGAATTCGGTGATCATCACCATTTCGGTTCCCACGTTGCTTTCGGAGATATTCGGAAAGAAGTACTTCGCGCAAATCCTTTCTTATTCGCGCATGTCCGGCATCATCGGATGCTTTGGCGCCGCGGCTGTCGGAGCTTGCTATGACATTACCGGTAGCTACGTCGGCTCGTTCCTGGCTGGCATAGGCATACTCATCGCCTGTGCCCTGCTTGTCGCCATCGCGCTCTCGCAAAAGAAGAAGATTCGCGCCCAGTGGGAATAAGGACAGGCGTTTATCCCGGTAGAAGCGCATCTAATCCCCATGGCATTAGATGGTCTAGGAAGGAAAGTTAATGCCCGCGCTGCCCTAAGTATGGACGGAGCGCGGGATGCGAAACGCTCGATACGCATCTTAGGATGCGCGATGTGCTCCCGTTGCACAAGAGAAGGAGGAAAGAATGGCAAACTATCAGGAGTTTCTTGACGGCATTGACCGCAAGGCATATCACGAGGGCGAATGGCAGTGGGAGGAAGACGGCTATACCGTTACCCGCACCTATCACTACTCGCCCCCGGGTTGTCATACCTCGTGCGGCGTGTTGCTCTATGTCAAGGATGGCAAGCTTGAGCGCGTCGAGGGAGACCCCCTCGATCCGTGCACGAACGGCAAGCTTTGCATTAAATGTCTGACTCTCGACGAATCGGTGAATCATCCCGACCGCCTGAAGTATCCCATGAAGCGCGCTGGGGAACGTGGCGAGAACAAGTGGGAGCGCATTTCCTGGGAAGAGGCCTACGACGAAATCGAAGCCAAGGTCAAGGACATTTGGGAGACTGACGGCGGCAATGCCATCATTTGCGTCCATGGTACTGGCCGCAATATTAACTGGCAGGTCCCCTTCTTTGGGCAGGCTGCACTCAAGACCCCGAACATCTCCACTTTCGGCTTCACGGGCTTCTCGTGCTATATGCCGCGTATTTGCGGATCCATCGCGCCCTTCGGCGACTTCCCCATCGTAGACGCCTCCGAAGGTCATCCCGACCGTTACAACAACCCGGAATGGGTGCCGCCCGAAGTTCTCGTTGTCTGGGGCAATGAGCCACTGGCCTCGAATGCCGATGGTTATATTGGCCACTGGCTCGTGCAGTGTGTCCAAATGGGTACGAAAATCATTTCCATCGACCCGCGTCTGACCTGGTGGGGTGCCCGAGCCGAGTATTGGCTCCAGATTCGTCCTGGCACGGATGCGGCCCTGGCATGCGCCTGGATCAACGTCATCATCAACGAAAAGCTCTATGACGAGGAGTTTGTTGACCTGTGGTGTGCCGGTTTTGACGAGCTGGCGGAATCGGTGAAGGACATGACGCCGGAGTGGGCTGCGGAAATCTGCGACCTGGATGCTGATGATATCCGTGCCTCTGCTCGTCTCTATGCATCTGCCAAGCCTGGTGCTATTCAGTGGGGCCTTGCCTTTGATCAGCAACTCTCCGCCATGGCGCTGACACTTGCGGGCTGCGACCTCATGGCCCTTTGTGGCAACGTCGACGTCCCCGGTGGAAACATCCTCATGCATAACGCCTTTGAGATTAACGCCGGATACGCTTCCGGTGAGGAACTCACCCCGGTGGAATGGCGTCTCAAGAAGCTGAACAACAACTTTGCCCTCGGTATCGAGGGAGGCGACTTTGTCGCGCATGCTTCATCGGACGGCCTGCTTCAGGCTATCGAAGACGATTTTCCCTATCCCATCAAGATGATGTGGATCCAGTCGTCGAATACGCTTTCTTGCCCCTCGCAGGATGCTCCACGTGTTCTCGAGGCCATGAAGCGTATCCCGTTCATCGTGAATGCCGACCCCTACATCACTCCCACGTCCGTGGCGCTGGCAGATATTATCCTGCCCGTGGCCATGAGCCCCGAGCGCAATTCTGCGCGTACCTGGTGGACGCCTTGCCGCGCCATGGTCAAGGTCGTGGACTTCTACGAGGCCAAGTCTGACGAGCAAATTATTCTTGACCTGGGCCATAGGCTGAATCCCGAGGTCTTTGGCCAGTGGGACACGGACATCGATTGGCTTAATTGGTATCTCCATGACGGCACAGGCTCCTTCTCAGCCACGACCGAGGCAACTGACCAGGGCGGCGCAAAGAACTCCGGCAAGACCCTGTTCACCGCCGATTGGGAAGAGCTGGTAAAGAACCCGAGCATGCTCGGCCATTCCTATGACGAGTTCAACGCTACCTACAATAAGGCCGCAAAGGGAATGTTCCGTCCTGACGGTTCCGTGGGCTACGGCACTCCGTCCGGCCGCCTGGAGCTCACCCCGGCGCTATTCGCCTATTGGGGACTCTCCGTTACCCCGCATCATACCGAGCCGCCCGAAGGCCCCATTTCCACTCCCGAGCTCATGGAGGAGTATCCGCTGATTTTGACCTGCGGTGGTCGTTCCTTCGAGTTCTTCCATTCCGAGCATCGTCAGCTGCCCACCATGCGTGAGCTACATCCGCAGCCTCGCGTTCTCGTGAATCCCAAGACGGCGGAAAAGTACGGCATCCAGGATGGTCAGTGGATCTGGATTGAGAACGATCACGGTCGCTTCAAGCAACTGGCGAAGGTGACTCCCGTAGTTAACGAGAAGACCATCCATGCAGAGCATGGTTGGTGGTTCCCCGAAACCGATGGTGCCGCCCCGTTCCTCTTCGGTACGTTCGAGAGCAATCCGAACAACTGCACGAAGGCGTTCGTGACGGGTCAGGGTGGTGTTGGGTCGCCCATCAAGGGCATGATCTGCAAGATCTATCCCGTCAAAGAGGGCGACACGATGCCCTATGAGCAAATTGCCGAGACGGGCAACTTCCCTTGGTACAAGAAGGTCGAGTCTCCCCGCGAGGATGAGATCGAGCGGTATCACGATTACATGGATGCGGGTGCCACCTACGACCCGATGAACAACGCCATCACCGAGAAATCGGGTGTTCGCATCGATCTGAAAACCGGCGAAGTTCTTGCCTAGGGAAACGACCACTGAGAGAGGTAGATCCATGACCAAGGGAATACTCATCAACTACGACTACTGCACCGGCTGCCACTCCTGCGAGGTGGCCTGCAAGAAGGAGCTGGGCCTGCCCGAGGGCGAGTTCGGCATCAAGCTCACCGAGACCGGCCCCTACGAGCGCGAGGGCGCCGTCGCGCCGGACCGCTGGGAGTGGACCTGGCTGCCCGTGATCACCAAGTCCTGCGACATGTGCGCCTCGCGCACCGCCAAGGGCAAGATGCCCATGTGCGTGCAGCACTGCCAGGCCTGGTGCATGTACTACGGCGACGTCGAGGAGCTCGCCAAGAAGATGGACGGCGAGAGCCGCTGGAGCCTGTTCACCACCAAGGCGTAGGCGATGCTTGCCGCGGAGAGAAGCCTAGGCTCTCTGCGGCGGCAAACACAAATTGGTTTCAAGGGAGGCGCCTGCTCTACAGGACATGCATGCGTCTCCCAGGAAAAGAGAGAGGAAGGAAGTGACATGAGCGAAGACGATTTCTACAAGACCGCAGCTGTTGTCAAGCTCGATACCCTTTCCGATGTGAATGACATCGGAAAGCCATGGCGTTATGAGGAGGATGGCCTTACGGTTACCCGTACGAGCCCCTGGTCTCCTCCGGGGTGCCATCCCGTTGGCTGTGGCCTCAAGCTCTATGTCGACGAGAACGGCAAGCTCGTGCGTGTCGAAGGCGACGAGAACAATCCGGTTACTCAGGGCAGGCTTTGCCCGAGGTGCATTACTCTTAGGGACTACGTCTACAATCCCGCTCGCCTTCTGCATCCGATGAAGCGCGACCCGAAGGACCGTGGTAATGCCGACGCGTGGGAGCAGATTTCTTGGGAAGAGGCCTTCGACATCATCAAGAAAGAGTACGATCGCATCACCGACAAGTACGGACGCGAGTCTATCGTGGTATTTGCGGGTACGGGTCGTGAGGGCGGTACGTTTGCACCCTATGGCACCATGTGCTTTGGCACGCCTAACTTCTGCTATACGCAATCGGGTTACGCATGCTATACGCCGCGTCTTGCCGCCATCGCCTATATCGGCGGCACTACCTATCCCGAATGGGACTACGCCGGTGCGCTTCCTGGCCGCTGGGACGATCCGCGCTATGATTTGACCGAAGTGCTTGTCGTTTGGGGCAAGGCTCCACTCGAATCCAACCCCGACGGCTTCTTCGGCCATGCTGTTGTGGACGCCATGCGTCGTGGAACCCGCCTCATTGTCATTGATCCGCGTGTCACGTGGCTTGCGGCTCGCGCTGATATTCATTTGCAGCTTCGCGCGGGTACGGATACGGCACTCGGTATGGCGATGTGCGACATCATCATCAAAGAGGATCTCTACGACCACGATTTCGTGGAGTACTGGTGCTATGGCTTCGAGCAGCTTGCCGAACGTGTCGCAACGATGCCCGCCGAGAAGGCTGCGGAGATTTGCGGTGTTCCCGTGGAGCTGATCTACGAGGCGGCCCGCATGTATGCGACGGCAAAGCCCGCCGCTATCCAGTGGGGCCTGGCAGCTGATCAGAAGACCAATGGTATGCAGCACGGACAGATAACCGTAGACCTCATGGCCATCACCGGCAATCTCGATGTACCGGGAGGCCAGATTCTTCCGGGTACGGGTGCGGGTCACAACGAGTCCGGTTTCGGCTTCGAGAAGGGCGTGGGCAGTGAGCTGCAGGCCGAGATGATCGGCTTGGACAAGTATCCGGCGTATTGCATGATCATCTTGAACGCCCATGCGGACCTCATGCTGGAAGCTCTGGAGACGGGCAAGCCCTATCCAATCAAGATGGGCTTCTATGCTGGCAATAACCTAATGAGCTGCACCTCCATGGAGCCGAAGCGCTGGCATGATGCCATCGTAAAGTCCTTGGAGTTCTGCATCGGCTTCGACACCTTCATGAACCCCTCCATCGAGGCGTCCTGCGACATCTTCCTGCCGCTGAAGACCATCGCTGAGCGTGATGGTACGGTGTTCACGCACTACGCCCCGTGTACGGTCACGGCTGGCTTCATGCACAAGGCCATAGAGGTTGGCGACTGCCTGACCGACTACGAGCTTTGCTATGAGCTGGGTCGTCGTCTTCGTCCCGAGCTCTGGGAGAACGAGTTCAAGTTCCGTTCCGCAAAGGAGTTCATGGAGGCGCTGCGTCTGGGCGAGCGGCAGAACGGCGAGTACTTCGACAAGGTCTCCGAATGCGTCGTCAGCCAGATTCCCGTTGACTACTACAAATATGAGCGTGGTGAAATGCGCACCGACGGACAGCCCGGCTTTGCCACTCCGACGGGACGCATCGAGCTCTGGTCGACGGCATTTAACCAGTTTGGCGAGGATCCGCTGCCCTACTTCGAGGAGCCGGAGTTCGGTCCCGTCGACCCGGATCTCATGAAGGAATACCCCTTCATTCTCACCACTGGTGCCCGCACCACGGCGTTTTTCCATTCCGAGAATCGTCAGATTCCGCGCCTACGTGCACTCAATCCTGATCCCATTACCGAGATCAACCCCAAGGTTGCTCGTGAACTGGGCATTGCTGACGGCCAGTGGGTACGCCTCACCAGTCCCTTTGGCGAGTGCGTCCAAAAGGCGCGCGTGTCCGAAATCGTGGACGAGAAGACGATTCACGCGCAGCATGCCTGGTGGTTCCCGGAGGAAGACGGCAACGAACCGAATCTCTACGGTAACTTCCGCTCCAATATCAATAACCTGCTTCCAAACTTCCATTTCGGCAAGCTCGGTTTTGGTGCTCCCAACAAGTGCCTCGTATGCAAGGTAGAGCCCATTTCCGAGTGTTACGACACCGATATGGATCTTGTTTGGGACAAGTTCGGAAAGCTGGTGTAACCATGGCGACATATGGACTTTTGATTGATTACGAGTACTGCACGAATTGCGGATCTTGCCAGGTGACCTGCCAGGAGGAGCATGACTTTCCCGTGGGCAAGACGGGCATCAAGGTGCTGACGGATGGTCCTTGGAAAATAAATGACGAGCGCTGGAACTTTAACTATTGGCCCGCCGTCACCGATCTTTGCGACCTTTGTGCGTCACGAACGAGGACGGGACGCGAGCCCATGTGCGTCCATCATTGTCTGGCAAACATCATTAGCTTTGGCACGGTTGAGGAGCTCTCTAAGAAGCTGGCAGAAAAACCGAAGCAGTTTTTGGTGGTGCCGCAATACGATCCCATTGCGGCTAGGGGCAAGTTCGTTCCCTCGAACAAGGAAGCCCACAAGGCTGCCCATATTGAAGTGCAGGGTACCGGTAAGGCGGCCTATGCGGTTCATCGCCACGACACCAAAGTGGGCGAGATTGACGAGAACGAGGCTTCATAGGAGGCGAGCGGGCAATGGATAAGCAGGTTCATGTCGGAAGCGTCGTTTCGATTCTCTATAAGGGAGGTGAGAAGGGCGCGCCGGCTGTCGATGATCGCTCGGAAGGAGAGCCGCTCGTTGTCATGGTCGGCGACATGAAGCTGCCCCGCGGTATTGAGGATGCCCTATTGGGCATGATGCCGGGTCAGGAGAAGACTGTCGAGATCCCGCCCGAGATGGGATACGGAAAGTATCAAGACGGCTTGGCGCAATGGTATCCCCGTTCCATGCTTGATCAGGGCTACACCTTGAAGGAGGGCGATGTCATGTTCCATCGCAATCCCGAGGACGGAAACAGGCAGCCGGCGTTTGTCGTGGAGACAACCGAGGACAACGTCAAGATTGACCTGAACCATCCCTTTGCGGGCAAAACCCTGGAATATTGGATCAAGCTCGTGGATGTGGACCGATAGGCTGCGGAGAATGTGCTATCCGTGCACCAAATGCGGCCGGTGTGGCAAGTATGACGAGGAAAGCGTGTATTACGTGCCCCCGGCCGCCATCCCTTGCCTCGATTGTGGTGGTCTTGTAGACGGCGAGACGGGCATCTGCGAATCCTGCGGACAACAGGCGTTTGTGCCGGTTGCGGCCATGGGACATGGTAGGCAAGGAAAACTGTTGAAGGAGGAACGAGATGGCGTCGATGCTGGATGAGATTGTGATTACCGACGGTAATCGTCAGGCTTTCGAGACCATCCTCTCCATTGGCAGAGAGCACGAGGGCTTTGTCGAGCTCTTTGTCTGGGGATCGCCCGGCACGGGCAAGTCTACGGTTGTCCACGCACGAGGTCGTGAGCGCGATTTACTTGCGCCTCGTCGCATTGTTTCGTGCCATGCGGGGGAAATCGTTGCTGTGCTCCAGAGCGGGGCAAACGATGAGTTTCTGAACAGAATCGGAGAGGCAGACGTTCTTCTGCTAGACGGAGTGGATCGCTTTGTCGATGCCGGAGAACTGGGTGCCGAAATCTGTCGTCTGCTTTTGACTCAACGTAAGCGAGCGGGGCTTGATACCGTTGTGGTGTCAGATGTGCCTTTGGAGGAGATAGCTTCGGAAAAGATTCGTGAGGCCTTAGCCGATTTTTCCGCTGTGGAAGTCAAGCCACTTGATGCCCAGGGTCTTCGACAATTTGCCGAGCGTATACAAAACTCCTTTGTGGGTAAATCCGCAGATATCGCACGCCTTAACGACGATGTTCTTGATTTTATTGCGCAGGATTTTGCCCAGAATGCCGCGGATGTAAGAAATGCCCTTCGTTTTCTTTTCACGGAGATATCTGAGGAAGAGCGTGGAGCCATTACACGAGAAAAAGTGACTGAATTGCTTGGTGTATGACGGATGGATGACCTTGCGCTTCACGAACATTCGGAGTGCTAAGGAAAGCACGGAAAGGAGACTTGAAATGAACGAAAGCTTAGAAAAAGAAGTTGCTATGAAGGAAGACGAATCGGTTAAAGCCGAGGCTATGGAGCGCGAATATAATGCCCGCGAACACGACAACATGGGCGTATTGGGTGATGCTGGGGAAGCCGTTGAGGCTACCGAGGCCTTTGCCCGCGCTGAGCGCATGGAAGAGGCTGTCAAAGACGGTTCCTCGGTAGGTGAAATAGCTGCCGAGGATGCCATGCGCATCGATAACGCCGCCGACAAGGCGTAAACAAAGTCAATCCCTCCTCTTTACCAGAATGCGCCGTCATCCCCCCCGACGGCGCATTCCTTTTTCTGGAATGGGAACCGGGGGACAGTCCCTCGCTTGCTCAGCACTGCCGAAAGCATTGCGACGCCTTGCTCGGTAAAGACGCGAGGTAGGTGGCGCCACCAAGTTCTTTGCTTTGCTGCTTCGGGATTTAAGGTCGCAATTTGCGACCTTATAATTTCAGCCTCCTCTTTTGTAAGCCTGAAACAAAACTTTTCTGGAAAATTACCGAATTAATTCGGAGTAAAACCGGGTATTACTCGGATAATTGCCCGAGTAAATTCTCTATTCCTTTTCGCGAATAAAGCGCTATACTCTGCTCACGCTATGATTTGCCCGAAGGCCGTCGTGCAGCGGCCCAGGGAACACCCATTGGTTGCACCGGGTGCATCGAGGTGGCGCACGATGCATCGCCTCTCGCAAAGGAGCGTGCAACATGGGCACTGTCAAAGCCGTTTGCACCAGCACCGTCAAGGGCATTCAAAAATCCGAGCAGCAGCATATCGACCTCATTCCCGATTGGGGCATCGAGGATGACGCCCATGCCGGCCCATGGCATCGTCAGGTGAGCCTTCTCGGCTACGAGCGCATCGAGGCTTTCAAGAGGCTCGGCGCCGATGTGGAGAACGGTTCGTTTGGCGAGAACATCATCGTCGAAGGCTACGACCTTAAATCGCTTCCCGTCGGCACGCGTTTTGTCGTGGGCGACGCGGTGCTGGAACTCACGCAGATCGGCAAGCAGTGTCACAAGCACTGCGCGATCTATCACAAGATGGGGGACTGCATCATGCCGCGTGAAGGCGTATTCTGCAAAGTGATCAAGGGCGGCCGCGTCTGCGCGGGCGACACCTTCGACATCATTGGCGAGGTACCCGCTGCCTCTTCGTACGACCCCTACGATATCCACGCGTCGCGCCTCGAGACCTCATCGGCGGTCGCCTAATTGGTACTAGAATGCACGTATAGATAACGGAAATCACGAATAGGGAAGGAATATCCCATGCGCATACACAAGAACGTCTTCGAGCTCATCGGCAACACGCCGCTTGTCGAGCTGACGAATTACGAGAACAACCACGGCCTGGACGCCAGGCTCATCGGCAAGGTCGAGTACTTCGAGCCGGCCGGCTCGATCAAGGACCGCATCGCGAAGGCCATGGTCGACGAGGCCGAGGCAAACGGCCTGTTCGATGCCGACACGGTCATCATCGAGCCTACGAGCGGCAACACCGGCATAGGCCTTGCCGCCATCGCCGCCGCTCGAGGCAACCGCATCATCATCACGATGCCCGATACCATGTCCGTCGAGCGGCGCAATCTCATGCGCGCCTACGGTGCAGAGCTTGTGCTCACGCCTGGCGCAGACGGCATGAAGGGCGCCATCGCAAAGGCCGAGGAACTTGCCGCGGAAATCCCGAACTCGTTCATTCCGTCGCAGTTCACCAACCCGGCCAATCCAGCCATCCACTATCGTACGACGGGCCCCGAGATTTGGGAGGCCACGGACGGTACGGTTGACATTCTCGTGGCGGGTGTCGGCACCGGCGGCACGATCAGCGGCACAGGCGCGTATCTGAAGAAGCAGAACCCGGACGTGCAGGTCGTTGCCGTGGAGCCGACGGAGCCGAGCGCGTGAGACCCGGCAAACTGCCCGACGACGGCGATGTCCGACATATTGAACAGTACCTGC
>USOR01000012.1 GCA_900556425.1 uncultured Coriobacteriaceae bacterium | reverse complement strand
CCTCGCCGCGCTCGCCCACACGCCGCAGCGGGGTCTTCACGCGGTCGGGGCTGTAGACGTATTGCCGCGTGGCCGCACCCTTTGAGCAGAGGCTACCGTGCGAATGCGGAGCCTCTTTCGATCCCTCGACTCGAATGATCTTGCCATCCTTCACGAACAGGTCCAGCCCACACTGCGTCATCGGGTCGCAAATCGTGCAGATGGACTTCTTGATTTCGATGCCCGTCTCCGGACCGGGAACCTTGCCCTTTTCCCTCAGCTCGCGCTCGTTCATCTCTCCTCCGTCTCGCTCATGAAACCGTCAAACATCGGTGAATGCGCCTTGAAGCGCACTGCGGGCTATTTCCGCCTGCATGCGCCCGATCGAATCCGTCAGCTTGCCAAAGAGCCCGGCCATGTCAGCTTTTGCCACGAGGTTGAAACCAGACAGCAAGGCTCGGCCATCCTGTCGGACGAGATAGGACTTCAGCAGATACTCGTTCTCGGTCTCGATCTCCTCGATCGCGAATGGGTCTTCGGCCGACGGGATCATCCCCGCGGCGGCGAACAGCGCGTCTCCGACTTTGATGGTGTTCGCGGGAAGGAATCCGTGATATTCCATGCCACCGGCAAAAGCGGGGGCATCGGATATGCATGCCCCTCCCTCGTCGCGAAGCCCCTTTGCCATGTTCGCGCCCGCCACCTTGCCCTGTTGGCGTGCCGCGAGCCAGAGCCCGGCAACCTTGCTTCCTCCAAGCAGGCAGGGCACTGTGGCCACATCTCCCGCCGCATAGACATGAGGGGCGCTCGTGCGCATGAAGGCATCGACGACGATTCCCCTATCGGCATGTATGCTGGCGTTTTCGATGAAGTCGATGTTGGGGCTCATGCCATGGGCTACGAGAACCGCGTCGAAAACTCTCGGTTCTTCCTGGTGGGAAAAGGAAACGCTTGTGGAGCCATCTTCGAGAACGTGGGCTTTTTCGGCAGTCTCGCCGAGCAGAAGCTCTATTCCCTGGTCTTCGAGCAGGGCCTCCATCCTGGAAGCCGCACGGGGATGCGCCGAGCCCTTGAGGATGTGAGGGCTGCGACCCAGAATGGTCGACCGCCCACCCCTGCGGATGCACGCCTCCGCCGCCTTGAGGGCGACCATGGAGGTCCCGGAGATGAGGATGCTGGCATGGGGACGCGCGACAAGCACCGCGCTCAGGCGCTCGGCATCTTCGAAGGTTCGAAGCGTAAGCGGGTCGCATTCGAAAAGCGGGCTTTCGCCCGAAAGCACGGGCGATGCGCCTGTGGCTATCAGGCAAACGGAATAGGGCCACTCGCGACCACTTGCGGCTTTGACGGTTTGGCTTTCCGTATCTAGGGACGTGATCTCCTCGTTCGGAAAGATGCGCACATTGGCATCGTCGAGCGCCGAGGCGTAGATGCTTCCCTGCTTGCGGGTTACGATTCCAGCGGCGTTATACGAAGTCAGGACGGGACTTTCGCAAAAAGCGGGACCTGCGGTGATGATGTCCACGTTCGCGTCGCATCCTTGCGAGCGCAGCGCTTCCACGGCACTGGCGGCGGCAGGGCCAAACCCAAGAATGACGATATCGTTTGCCATGAATCCCTCTCTGGAAATCTCTGGCCAATAGTACTGCCTGCCGCCAACGAATTGCAATCGGGGGACAGGACAAGCGGGACAAATGACCTGTCCCCCTGTCCCACTTGCCCCCTGATACCTTCCCTATCCCTGCGAGGCGCGTATCGCCTCCACCAGAAACTCGGTGGCGCCTTCGCCGGCTGCCGAATCGTAGTAGCTCACGAAGCGTGGGTCGGCCAGGTAGCCCTGCGCCAAGCCCAGATACTGATCCGGCTCGGGAGTCTTGCCCCAGTGGATGCCAATCCAGCGCCTGTGCATGCGCACCAGCTCCTGGGCCTCATCGCCCACGGGATCGCCCGTAGCCATGGCAAGGCGCAATTGCACCTTGATCGATTCCTCCAGAAGCTCCTTGGCGTCCCACTCGTCCTTGGTGAGAGCCATCATACGAGCATTGGCGTCCTCGATGACGTCGTCACCGTAAAGCTTGCGCGCCTCCTCGCCGTACTCGTTTTCGAAATCGCGCAGCCCCTGCTCCTTCATCATCTCGAAGCTGTCTTTCGTGCTCATGTCCTTCATCCTCTCGATGGTTGTCAGTGCGGCTCTCGTCCTTTCGATTGCCGCGTCCAATGATGCTCCCTGCGATTCGAGAGCGTGAAGATGCGCACGGAGCGTGCTGGCGAGATCGGTGCCGGCATCTTGCATGAGCCTGCGAATGGTGGCCAACGGCAGATGACACGAGCGCAGGGCGAGCACCTGCGCGAGACGCCTCGCATCCGCCTCGTCGTACACACGGTAGCCTCCATCGCTTCGGTGGGGCGAGATGAGCCCTTGCTCCTCGTAGTAACGCAAGGCCCGCGGGCTTATACCGGCTTGCGTTGCCATTTGGCCAATGGTCATCGTCATGATCGCGATCCTTCCTAACCCATTGCTCCATACGTGTCTTCGAGAGGCATCATGGGCCCTGACGTGACGAGAGGGTCAAGCGCTTTTGCGAACTTTTTCGCGTATGAAGGAAAGGAGCCCCGAGAGGCTCCTTCTTGTCCAATCTGGCGTCGCCAGTCCTGCTTTGCCTTTGCGCGATCGTACTTCTTGCTGCCATGGGGACCATAGCCACCGGCAAACGCATCGTATCGCGGCATCTTCGCAAGCGTCGCCTCTTCGGACGTCTGCCGCCATACCGCGCCGGTCTTTGACACGTTGTGCTTCTTCGCGCGTTTCTTCTTGGACATCAGCCTCACCTCCTTCGCGTCACCGACATATTAGAATGAGACAATTGCTCTGAGCAAGTGTCTCATTCCCGATGGAGAGCTGATATGCCAGACAAACACAATGACGCTTCCTGCAGCATCGGTGACATCGTCTTTCGCGAGCCGGCCGCCGTCGAGGTGCGCGGTGCGCGCGTCCACAACCTGAAGAACATCGACGTCGACATCCCATTGCACCAGATGGTCGGCATCGCCGGCGTGTCCGGGTCGGGCAAGAGCTCGCTGGCCCTGGGCGTGCTGTACGCGGAGGGAAGCCGTCGTTACCTCGAGGCGCTTTCCACCTACACACGCCGTCGCATCAGCCAGACCACGCGTGCGCAGGTGGATGAGGTCTTGCACGTGCCGGCCGCCATCGCGCTGCGCCAGCGCCCTTCCACGCCCGGGGTACACTCCACCTTCGGCACCTCCACCGAACTGCTCAACTACCTGCGCCTCATGTTCTCGCGTCTGGGCAGCCACGAATGTCCTAACGGCCATCACGTACCGCCCAGCCTCAGCGTAGCCGCCGAAAAGCCGCTCGAGTGCCCCGTCTGCCACGAGACGTTCTATGGCCCGAGCGCCGAGGACCTCGCCTTCAACAGCGCGGGCGCCTGCCCCACCTGCGGGGGCACGGGCGTCGTGCGCGAAATCGACGAGTCGACGCTCATCGCCGATGACTCGCTCACGCTCGAAGAGGGCGCGGTCGCTCCCTGGCGCCAGCTCATGTGGTCGCTCATGCCGCAGGTCGCCCAGGAAATGGGCGTGCGCATCGACGTGCCCTATCGCGACCTCACCGACCGCGAGAAGGAAATCGTGCTGCACGGGCCCATGGAGAAGCGCCATATCCTCTACGTGCCCAAGAACAAGAGCCATGCCACCGAGCTTGACTTCACGTACTACAGCGCGGTCAACACGGTGAAGAACGCCCTTGCCAAGGTGAAGGACGAGAAAGGGCTTGCCCGCGTTGCGCGCTTCCTCAAACAGGGAACCTGCCCGGATTGCCATGGAACTCGCCTCTCGGCCAAGGCGCGCTCGAGCCTTCTGGACGACATGAACCTGGCGCAAGCCACGGCCCAGACCCTCGACGAACTGGCGGCATGGGCCCCGACGCTTCCGGACAAGCTGCCCGGGGAAATGCGCCCCATGGCCAAGGCGATAGTCGCGGAGGTGATTGAGCCAATGCATCGCTTGCAGCAGCTCGGCCTCGGCTATTTGAGCCTGGACCGTGCCGGCTCTACGCTTTCCAACGGCGAGCTGCAGCGCGTCCAGTTGGCCCGTGCCGTGCGCACGCGCACCACCGGCGTGCTCTACGTGCTCGACGAGCCCTCCATCGGTCTGCACCCCTCCAATGTTGAGGGGCTGCTCGGCGTCATCGACGACCTCATGGGCGATGGCAACTCGGTTGTCGTGGTGGACCATGACCTCAGCGTGCTCAGGGCCACGGACTACATCGTGGAGATCGGCCCTGGATCAGGCTCAAGCGGTGGTCGCGTCATCGCCCAGGGCAATGTCGGCCAGATCGAGGCAGACCCGGCTTCCCGCATCGGGCCCTATCTCTCGGGCGCAAAGCACATACATGTGCGCGAACGTGCAAATGACGAGGTTATGTTCGAGAAAGGTGCTATCGAGCTCGAGACGTTGCCCCTGCATACCGTGAAATCGCTTTCCGTGAAGATTCCCCTGGGGCGTATGACAGCAATCACCGGCGTCTCGGGATCGGGAAAGACCACCCTCATCCTCGAGGGCCTCATCCCCGCACTGCAAGCGGCGCTTGACAGCAAGAAGCCACCTTCGCATGTCCGTAGCATCGACGCGCCGGGCATCAAGCGCGTCCATCTCATCGACGCGACGCCCATCGGAGCAAACGTTCGGTCGACGGTGGCTACCTATTCCGGCATCATGGACGACTTGCGCCGGGCATTCGCCGCGACTCCTGCCGCCAAAGATCGCAAGCTCAAGGCCGGCGCCTTCTCGTATAACACAGGGAGCTTGCGCTGTCCCACCTGCGATGGCACGGGCCAGATATCGCTCGACGTACAGTTCCTCCCCGATGTCGACATCATGTGTCCCGACTGTCACGGCTCACGCTACGGCCAGGATGCCTATGGCATACGCTTGCCATTTGAGGATATCGACGGATGTCGCGACGATGCGGAAGAACCAGCGGACATGCCCGACAATCCGACCGAGGAGCTCTCCCTACCCGACGTCCTCGCGCTCACGGTGGACGAGCTGCTTTGCATGGCATCCACGAGCATCCCCAAGGCAAAGGCCAAGTTGCAGACACTCTCCAACCTGGGCCTGGGATACCTCACCCTCGGCGAGTCGACGCCTGCGCTCTCGGGTGGCGAAGCTCAGCGCCTCAAGCTCGCCGGTGAGATGCACAAGAAGCAGCAAGATGCTCTCTTCGTCTTCGACGAGCCCACCATCGGGCTGCATCCGGCAGATGTGGAGGTGCTGCTACGCGTCTTGCAAAGGCTGGTGGACAAGGGCGCGACGGTCATCGTCATCGAACATGACCTCGACCTCATCGCGAACTCCGACTACGTGATCGACATGGGTCCGGGCGGAGGTGAGGCGGGTGGCGAAATCGTCTGCGCCGATACGCCCGAACATGTCGTCACATGTGCGGAAAGCGTAACGGGAAAGTACCTCAAGCCGTTGCTGAAGGGATGAGGGTTCCTCACCGCACTCGGATGGCAAACGAATAAGCAGGGGACACCGTGACATTTTCGACTGTAGTGTCACAAGACACCTGATGTCGACATGCCATACTTCACGGCGGGGACAAACGCCCATCCGCTCCCAAGTGCACATGGAAGCATGAAAACCGACCTTAGGAAAAGGGGTAGCCATGCCTTCTAAAACCATGCTCATTAAAATCGCCGCATTCGCCGGTCTTGGTACCGGGCTCGTATGTCTTATTTACGGGCTTCTTTGGGACATGCTCCCATTCAATAAATACCAAGGAATCTTCTGGTTATCTTTCATGCCTCTCATCCTCTTCTTCATGAAGGAGCGGCAAGATCGCAAGTATCTCCTCAACATGTTCCTCTCGTTTGCCGCTGGCCTTATCTGGGGCTTGCTTGCGATTTTCGCCATCGTAAACCTTGCGCCATTTGGCATCATTCCCTTGGACATCGTCATTGACCTTGTGATTTGTGGTCTCATCGTATTTGTCCACAAAGGACTTCTTGACAAGACGCTTTTCAACGCCATTGCGTGCGTATTCCTCGGATTTGCGCAAACTCTGGGCTGTATGCTCACTTCGTTCCCTGTGTTCGGAGAGCTTCTCCCGCCCGCAAGCCTTAACGGTATCGACCTTCTTATCATCTTTGGGCTGGGAACCATCGCCGCATTCTTCGTCTCCCTTCTCTGCGATGCGCTCATAGGAAAGTTTGTCTTCAAGGGAAACCCACCTGCAAGCCCGGAAGAGTAAAACGGAAAGGACACGATTCAGAAAACCGAACAGCAGTAATTAACAGGATGTGGGAAAGCAAAAGTAGAAAGCGAGGAAGCGCCATGCCATTTGGAAGAGAACAATTCACCATAGAAACAGATATCAACGGCGAGGTCATTAACAAGATATACGCAGTCGAACTAAAGCCGGTGCCGATGGAAGAATTCCAAAAGCTTACCGAAGAAGAGCAGAGGCTCTGCAAGCCCTATCCGTTTAACCCGCACATCTATGAAGCTGCTCCTGGCATCATGTGCGAACAGGACGTTGGGGTTCCCATGCGCGACGGCGCAATATTGTATGCCGATATATTCCGTCCTGCTGACTCTGGGCCTGACAAACCCGTCCCGGCAATCCTTGCCTGGTCAAACTACGGAAAGCGCCCCAACGAATACCGTCCGGCAGAGCTCGTCGGATTCACGCCGGGAGTTCCCCAGGGGGCAATCTCCGAAATGTCAAAGTTCGAGGCGGCGGACCCCGCCTACTGGGTTCCAAATGGCTACGCCGTCATCAACGTCGATATCCGTGGCATCGGGTACTCCGATGGCTACCACGAGCAGTTTGGCAAGCAAGATGCCGAAGATGGCTATGATTTCATCGAGTGGACGGCCGAGCAGCCTTGGTGTAACGGACGCGTCGCTATGGCTGGATCATCGGCTCTGGCAATGAGTCAGTGGCACATCGCAGCCGAACAGCCTCCTCACCTCGCATGCATCGCCCCGTGGGAAGGAACAAGCGACATGTACCGCGAGTCGCTGAACGAAGGGGGGATTCCCTGCGTGCAATTCACCAATTTCGCCACGGCTGGAGCTGCGGGAAAAAATGGCATCGACGACATGGGCGCGATGGCCATCAAGTACCCTCTTATGAATGCATATTGGGAAGACAAAATTCCGGACTTCGCTAAGATCAAGGTGCCCACCTACGCATGCGCGGGCTGGAACCATTTTCATCTGCGCGGCACCATGAATGCCTGGCAAAAACTCGGAACAGACCAGAAGTGGTTGCGCACCCATCGCGAGTTCGAGTGGCCCGACTTTTACCAGACCGAAAACCTTGCCGAGCTCAAAACATTCTTCGATCGTTACTGCAAAAACATCTGTAATGGCTGGGAGTCGACACCGCCCGTGCGTATTTGCGTCCAAGATCGCTTCGATGAAGACGTCGAGAAGCAGCGCCCCGAAAACGAGTTCCCCCTTGCCCGCACCGTCTACGAAAAGCTCTATCTGGACGCAGCCGATGGAAACATGAAGGAGCATCCTGTCAGCGTGGAATCAAGCGTGCGCTACGACGGCACCACCGGAGAAGCCGATTTCGACTATGTCTTTTCCGAGGACACCGAACTTACGGGCTACTGTAAGCTACGGCTCTGGGCCGAGGCAGACGGTCATGACGACATGGACCTGTTCATTACAATCAAAAAGCTCTCGACGGAGGGCGTTGAGCAGCCTGTCACTTTCTTCGGGGGAACCGCTCCCCATCCGGGAGCCTGGGGCAAGATGCGTGTCTCTCACCGCGAGCTAGATGAGGCGCTTTCAACAGATTATCAGCCTGTGCAGGCGCACCGCCGCGAGCAAAAGCTCTCGACAGGCGAAATCGTGCCAGTAGATATCGAAATAAGTCCCTTCTCTCGTGTGTGGCACGAAGGCGAAACCCTCCGCGTGCAAGTTGCCGGTCGTTATATCCGTGACCCGCACTGGATCGAGCCTTTGAAATGGGAAACCGACAATCAGGGCGAACATGTGATTTATACGGGAGGGCCTTACGACTCCTTCCTCCAAATTCCCGTCATTCCGCCAAAATACGACGCATCCCTCGTTTTCGAGGTCGACGAGAGCGTACATCCTACGCATCCGATATTCTGAGTTCACATGAATGTGATGATGCCAATTTCGATGTGCGCGCACATGTTCGCATCAGAAAACGCCGCCCCATCACGGGGCGGCATGGGTGCTTCCAGGAGGCAAATATATGCCTGAACCGACGTTATTTAATTGCATTGACGCCGTAGAAGGAAATGGCGCCTTCCTCTTTTCCGATACGGAAAAGCTCTTCGCGAACTCATTTCTAGTCCTTATGAAGGACACCCCCTACACGAAAATTGCCGTAAAGGAAATCACGGGGCTGTCCGGCAAGAGCCGAACGATGTTTTACCAGCACTTTTCCGACACGTTGGATCTTATGGATCGCATCCAGCGACTTCTTCTTGAAAAACTCCATCTTTATGTCGTGCCAGAAGGCGCGACAAAAGAGGAAAACGTCACCAGGGCTTACGAAGGAATGGTCGCATGGTTTAAAAAGGTTCTGGCTCTTCGTCCGGTACTTCGCATCGTTATCGGCGAAAACGGCAGTTCGTATTTCAAGGACCGCCTCGCGTCGCAAATTCGGCAGGAGCTCAATCGCATGATGGATGACGACCGCGCTCCTAATGATCGTATGCGCCCCTATTATGTATATTCGAGCGCTGCGTCCTATATCGGCCTACTCACCTATCTTGCAACCACTGAAGACGATGCGGAGCTCCTGGACATCAACGAAATGGTGAAAATAGCGAATTCGCTCCGCGTGTCTTACTATCTGTCCGACAAGACCGCTCCGAAAATCGATTCTCTTCAGCTCTTCGGCTATAGCGAATAACCGGCAAGTTTACGATAACGCATCCTGCCGCTCTACAAGCGCCTCGGCATTCACGCAGCTTTCGGGCTTCTTGCCGAGCACCACGTCGATGGCGTTTTGCGTGCAGCGCGTGCGAAGCTGGACGGCCGTCTCCTCGGACCAGTAGGCGACATGTGGCGTGAGCACCGTATGCGGCGCCTTGCAGATGGGCGCATCGGGCGAAACGGGCTCCTCCTCAAACACGTCGATGCCGGCACCCCAGAGCTTACCCGCGACAAGCGCCTGGGCCAGCGCATCGGTATCTACGATGGCGCCACGCGAGGTGTTGATGACGATGGCATCGGACTTCATGGTGGCGATGCGCTCCGCATCAAGCAGATGATGCGTCTCGGGCGTCAGCGCCGTGTGAAAGCTCACGATATCGGCCCGTGCAAGCAGGTCGTCCAGGCTCACGTACGGGAAGTCCTCCGGCGTGAAACGCCCCGGTACCCCCTTGCGGTCCCAGACCATGACGTCGAAACCAAGTCCGCGCGCCTTGCGCGCCGTCGCCCGGCCAATATGCCCGTACCCGACAATGCCGAAGCTGCGCCCCTGCACCTGACCGAGCGGGCGGCGTTTGTGAAAGTCCCACACGCCCTGTCGCATGTCGGCATCCATCTCGTTGATGCGACGCAGCACGCACATCGCGAGCGCGATGGCGTGATCGGAGACGACCTCCGTACCGTAGCCGGGAACATTGCAAACCGCAGTACCGTTCTTGGTGGCCGCAGCTACGTTGATGTTGTCGACGCCCGTGCCCGTCTTGCTCACGACCTTGAGCTTGGGTAGCACCTGGAACACTGCGGCGGTATAGTCACCATATGAGGTGATGGCGCCATCGGCATCCTGCAGGTGCTCGATGAGCGCCTCGGGGGCACGGTCATCCTCGTTTCCGAATGCGGCGAACTCGATACCGGCAGCCTCGACCATTTGCCTCTCGAGCGCGGTATCCCCGAGATCAAAATCTGACACGACGATTTTCGACATGGCATGCTCCCCCGAACGGTTGGACGGTGCCCCCATCTTAAGTCTTTGACGCACGCACGTCTCCCCGTGCCGTACAATCGCATAGAACATCTGTCTGGCTTCTCATGCGAGAAGGAGCAACATGGAATACGTTACCGCTGGTCCAGAGCATATCGACGGGATTCACCACGTCATGCAGTCCACGATCCGCGCGGTGTATCCCAGATATTACCCAACCGAAGTCGTCGACTTCTTCTGCCAGTTGCACAGTCGCGAGCATGTGCAAGAGGGTGTCGAGTCCGGCAACAGGGACGTGCTCTTGGACGCGGGCAAGGTCGTCGGCGTGGGCTGCGCCGACGGAAACCACATCACGAGTGTGTACGTGCTTCCCGAATGTCAGGGGCAGGGCTTCGGCTCGCATATCCTCGATTGTCTGGAAGCGCGCATCGCTCGCGAACACGAAACCGCCGTGTTGGACGCATCGCTTCCCGCCGTGATGCTATACGAGCACCGGGGTTACAAGACGACGGGGCATGGTGTGCTCGACGTCGGCAACGATGTGAAGCTCGTATACGAGGTCATGGAGAAGCAGCTGCGCGCGTGATTAAGTTGTCCCAATTGTCAGGACTACAAACCGGCAAGCTGGAGTTATAGACCCAATGCTCGCATCCAGGTATCTTCCTTGAAACCAGGAATCGCCGTCGCGTCGGTCACCAGCAGGGGACGTTTCACGAGCATGCCATCGCTTGCCAACAGGGCGTATTGCGCGGCTTCGTCCATGTCGGGCAGCTTCTTCGACAGCTCCATCTCGCGGTAGAGCATGCCGCTCGTGTTGAAGAAGCGCTTCAGGGGCAGCCCGCTCCGCTCGTGCCACGCGCGCAGCTCCTCGGCCGTGGGGTTGTCCTCCACGATGTGGCGCGTCGTATAGCTCACACCATGCTCGTCAAGCCATTTTTTGGCCTTCTTGCAGGTGGAGCACTTCGGGTATTCCAGAAACAGGACTTCGTTGGACATGGAGCCTCCCTCCTTCAAGCCCCGAAATTCGCCGCATGCTCGGCGATGAATGCGGTGGCGTCCGCAAGGTTCACATGACAGTAGCCAAAAGGGTTTTTGCCAAGATAGTCCTGATGATAGTCCTCGGCCGGATGGAAGTTTGCGAGCAGTGCAGCTTCCACACGTGGCTGTTTTCCGGCTTTGCGCGCAAGCTCCATGAGCAATGATTCTGCTGCACGAGCATCCGCCGGGTCCGTCCAGTAGATTCCGGTGCGATACTGCGTGCCCACGTCATTGCCCTGGCGGTTGAGTGAGAAGGGATCGATAGTGCGCACGTAGGCCTGCAAGAGCAGCGGCAGCGAGATTACGTCAGCGTCATAGGTGACCTTCACGGCTTCGGCTGCGTTTGTCGCGCCCGTGCGTACGTCCTCGTAGCTCGGATTCTCGACGCTCGCATTTACGTAGCCGACCTCGGTATCGATGATTCCGGGGAGCTTCTTCAGATACGCCTCGGTGCCCCAGAAGCACCCGCCGGCAAGGTATATTTCACGTGCGTCCATGATGCCTCACTAGCGAAATATCTCGTCGTGATTTCCCGTGCGTTGAAAATACGCGACATCATCGCGAACCGCCCATACGAGCAGCCAATCGCCTGCATTGCAGACATGGCATTCGTTGGAACCATCCCATGCACCGCCGAGCGTGTGCATGTCATGCCGACGAATGAGTTCTTCGCGTGACTCGATCGTGTTTTCGAGGATGAGCTTGATAACCGGCCGCAGGGCACTCGTATCAACGTGCTTCTTTTGCAGCCTCTTGATATCGCGCAAGATGGCGGGTGCAAAATCAGAATCCAGCATGGACTATATCCCCAATGCCTCGAATAGCTCTTCGGCTGTCTTGAAGCGACCACCCTTACCACTTGCGATCATCTCGTTCGTCTCGCGGATGGCCTCGAGGCTCTCCTCGTTGGGCTCTTCCTCGCAAAGGTCAAGCGGGATGCGTCTCGTTCGCGCAATCTGCGCCCAGAGGGCACGAGTGACACTTGCCAAATCGAGGCCGTAGAACTTGGCGACCTCTGCCGCCTCGTTCTTAATGTTTTCGTCTACGCGTATCGCATATGTCGTACTCATGATGTCCTCACTTCATGTTTACATTTGTTATACATATAATAACATTTGCAAACATCCGAAACAATCACGCGAATGACTAAAGGCAAGCCGTGAGATAATGCGCTGCAAGAATCAACTAGCCCCGAAGGGTATTTCATGATACGGGTTACTGACTTACAGTGCGTGGGCGGCGACATCGCGCAGGCCCCAGCGCTCGACGTGGCGGATGTCATCGCATTCGAGCAGCGCATCGCACGGGACGGCACATCGCTTTTGGAGCTCATGACACGCGCGGGAACCGCTCTTGCTCGCGCGGTCGAAGTGCACGCTGTGCCCGGCGCTGCGGTTGTCATCCTTGCGGGTTCGGGCAACAATGGCGGCGATGGGTGGGTGGCCGCATGCGCACTTGCCGCGGCAGACTGCAACGTGAC
>USOR01000011.1 GCA_900556425.1 uncultured Coriobacteriaceae bacterium | reverse complement strand
ACCCCCTATCAAGCAGACATTGCTCCGCCTCATCAATTGCAGCCAGACGCTCATCACTAATGAAATCCCCAAATGCAAAGCGCGAGGCAAGACATGCAAATGACTGCTTGTTCCAGGTAGGAAGACCCTTCTCGCGTGAAAGAGCGCGTATCTCGTCCTTCGAGAAACCAGCCTCCTTCAAAGGACTTAACACCCCCTGCTCGGCTATTGCCCGAGCTCCCGGACGATAATCATCCTCATCGTCGATATTTGATCCCTCGACAACCGTCTCGACTCCGTGTGCACTTGCCGTTTGAACGACGGCGCGCAGCAGGCCCGTCTTGCAGAGATAGCAGCGATTGGACGGATTCTGCCGGAATGCCTCATCCTCAAGCTCATTTGTGTTGACGACTAGCTGCAAAATACTTCGGTCCCTGCAAAATGCAGAAGCTTCGTCGAGCTCTCGTTGCGGAAAAAGACGCGATTGAGCCGTAATTGCGATTGCCCTTTCGCCGAGCGCTTCGCGTGCGGCGTGCAGGAGCAGAGAAGAATCCACACCACCGGAAAACGCGACCGCAACACTCTCGAATGATTGCAAATGGTCAAGTAGGACACTGTATTTTTCATCAGGAGTTTGGGCGGGCATCTGACTCCTCATAATGATGCTGGCGAAACGATTATACCTGGGGGAGCTTGCGTGAGGGTCCGTGTGAGAGGGTCCGTCCCCTCTTTTCCGCTTACGTGCGGGTGCCGATATGGCAGGGTCGGTACAGTAGGGTCTGTCCCCCAATCACCATCTACGCGCAAAAGGAAGCCGCTTCGATTGCGAAGCGGCTTTGCTGGCGACATTCTGCACGAAACTAGATGACCACACCCTCATCTATATCCAGGTGAAGGCACTTGACGGGTGTTCCAACCTCGAATGTCCCCGTACCTTGCGGGAGCTCTATGAGTACGGTGCTGCGATTCATTTCCGATAAGAGGGCAGATGACTGCTTCTCTTCCTGACATGCAAGCAACTCGCCGTTCTCTCCAACCTCAAGATGACCGCGCTGATAGAAAGCGCGAGCTTCCTTCTTGCGCGTCGGTTGCGCAAGAATGGCGTCGCTAACGGGACGATCAAGCTCTGCGTAGCCCTGCATGGCGCGTAGTGCCGGCCGACCGAAAAGCTGAAAGCCCACTGCGGCAGCTGCTGGATTGCCCGAGAGAACTTCGACAAGCGTGTCGCCCACACAACCAAATGCCTGAGCTTTACCCGGTCGCAGGCTCACGCAATCAAAAACAACCTCCCCCAGATCGCGAACGGTTTCGATGGCGTAGTCAAAATCGCCGTTGCTCGCACCACCGCTCGAAACGACAAAATCGCATTCATCGATTGCTTGCTCGAACAAGGCGCGGATGGCAGCCTCGTCATCCCTGACAATCGGATACAGATTCACCTCGCAGCCAAGCTCGAGCGCATATGCGCCCAATACGTATGCGTTCGCATCGCGAATCTTGCCTGGCTCGGGCTTTACCGAAGGAGCGACAAGTTCTGTGCCGATGCTGATAACGCCAACCTTGGGACGGGCGTGTACGGGAACGACCGTGTTCCCGGTGCTCGCGAGCAGGCCTACGGTTGCGGCGCGAATCACCTCGCCCTCGCGGACGACGACATCGCCCGCCTTGGCCTCCTCGCCCGCTTTGCGCACATTGGTCTTGCTTACAGGAGCGAATATGCGTACGTGCTCGCCCACTCCACCGTCACCGGTGAAGGTCGTGTCCTCAATCTTGACCACCGCATCGGCACCCTGCGGCATAATGCCACCCGTCATGATGCGAATTGCCTCTCCGGGCTTGAGAACGACCTCGCTCACAACGCCTGCACCGACCCAGTCCACAATCTCAAGCTCGACAGGGGCTTCTTCGCTCGCATCCTTGAGAGACGACGCGACTACGGCAAATCCGTCCATTGCCGTATTATCGAAAGGCGCAACGTCAATATCACTTACGAGATCAGCGGCGGCGACTCGCCCAACAGCGGCAAACAGGTCGACCTCTTCGACCGGCGTTCTAAAACGAGCGTTACCCGCGAGCTCAATCGTTCTTTGGCGCGCCTCATCAACGCTTATCATATCCTGGCTCATTTGATTATCCTCTCGAAAGGTGAATCATTCTGTTTATTCGACAGGGTACCAAATCTTCCAGAAGGCTGGACGAACAATCCCAAGCTTGGTCGCTCACGGGCTGGTTGCCGCTTCAACGGTGCAAAGGGGCGGGGGCTGCGCGCCCCACTTCCTGAATGCACGGTGCATGGTCGTTGAGGCAATTCTTAGGATCCTGGCAAGCTGCGTTATGGTTATCCCCGCATCAAGACAGGCTGCAAGCATAAAGGGGCACTTTTGAACTTTGAGCATATCCGCCGAAACACCAGTGAGTTGATCGCACTTTCGGCGAATTATTTTTCGCGCGGCTGCATCTGACAAGCGCTTGGGGAACGGCTCGAGATGACGTACGCTTGCCTCTTGTTGGGCGAAATCGCGCCATTCGTCCGCGCTCATGAAACTGCACAGAAGCTCATTGTCCACAAGTTCGTCCGATTTCCCCAGGTAGTTATAGCTGCTCCACGGATAATCAGCTAAACGAACACAGAGTCGAGCTTTGACGGGGTTTCGCCAGACGTATCGAATCGCCGATAAAAGATGCGCCTCTGTCTCAATTGCCTCACTGTGAAAACGACCCTGGAATATCTGGCCAGCGCATTTATGCCGCTTGTGATAATAAGCCGAGAAACGCGCACCGACGCTCTGAAAAAGAGAAGGCGGAATAGGGCCGCTGCACTTGATAACGATGTGAAAATGCGTGGTCATTACACAATATGCGAGAACCTTGAAACTGCAGATTTGCTGGGCAAGCTGCAAGCACTCCAAGAAAAACGCATGATCGCGGCTTTCGTTGAAAACGCATGCCTTGCCAACCCCACGATTTGTGATGTGGTAATACCCGGTTGATGAATGTTTGCGCGGTCGCCGTGGCATGTTTCACCTCCTTTCCGGTCGGTCTTGTCCACAGCGAGAACGATAGATCATGTGCATCCGAGCAAACCACCCCGAGAATCTGAACGATTTCGGACTTTAAGGAGAGCAAAACCGGAGTGATTTCCGAGAAGGATCGGTCAGGAGATGGTGGAAGGATGGGGACAGAAGGATGGGGACAGAAGGATGGGGACAGACCCTTAGTTGGCAGCAATCCACGAGTGGCGAGAGAGGGAAAGACCCCTGAGGGGACAGCGGTAATGAGGGGACAGACCCCTGATGGGCCTCCCAGTGAGCAAGCTGTCAGTCCTTCGACTGGAAGACCATAAAAAAGAAGCCCCTGACCGGGGCTTCTAAATCGTAACCAACGATAATCCTTCTACATCTTCGGATACTGCGAATAAGAATGCCCGCGTCTGCTCTGCTCGTAGCGGCTCACAAAAAGCGCGATGATGACCACGAGAGCGACAATGAGAAATGCAATCACAAAAAGCGCATTCTTCGTATACAAACCCGTAATCGCTGCACAGAGGATAGACATGATAATAATGACGACCGGAACAGCCATCCTCGTCTTGTCTCGTGCAATATTGGCACGCAAAATCGCGTCCTGGCGGCGCGATTCGTCATCGCGGCGAGCACGAATGTCGCGATCGGTCCACTCCATGATTTTACGCTGAACCTCGGGAGGATACGAATTGAAAACGTCTGGGTGAGGCAAGCTCACGCATCCATCCTCGAACTCAAACGGCTCGCTGGTAAGAGCATCGTCACAATCGTCGAGAGTGTCGTCCTCGGCCTCGTGTCTGAAAAGGTCCGAATAGTTCCCCAGCGTTCTGTCAACGCCGACCACCGGACCCTGGGCAAAGCTGCTTGCGTCACTTTCGCTCGGATCATCGACATCAAAAACGAAATCGGGAAGATCATCTGGTTTAACGCGGTCATTCTTGCGTTTGCTGTTGGACTTTGACGACTGATTGCCTGCTTGCTCGCGATTCTTGATGAACGCGTTGTACATTGGTTCGTTATTCATGCGTTTGGTACCTTTCGAAGGTCAATCTGTTCAGGCAATTATAGCATCGCTTGATGGCGGCACAGGCTGGGGAAGAGCACGTGGCAACCGAGGGTCTGTCCCCTAGTTGCCACCTGCAGGTTGTCAGACGCCTTGGTAACCGAGGGTCTGTCCCCTAGTTGCCAGAACGCGGCTCACTTCTCGTTCGCGGACTTGCGGCGACGGGCGAACAGTAATGCCAGCATAAGAAGCGAGAGCAGGGCAATCGCGGCTTCGAGGGCCATGCCAGATGCGACGTCATCGCCGGTCCTGGGCACACCATATGCGGCAAGCTGCGCCTGATAACGCGCTCTCTCCTCGGCCTCTTCCTCAGCATAGTTACCGAAGACCGGCGCAAAGACCACGTCACTATCCATCATCACCGAGAAGATCGCATCGGCACCCTCGATGTAGGTGGTTATCCCATCGCGTGTCACGTTCCAACCCTTGATGTAGTAATCAGGATTGATCTCAATCAGCACATTATCGGGCGAAAGCGTGAAACCGGGTTCAATGCCATCCGAATCAATCGTGATTTTGCCGCCTGGGTACTCACCTTCAGTGACAAAGTGGCCAAAGTCGTCAACCTCGGGCTCGAATCCCTCGAGACCGGCCACGTGACGCTCGATATCCCAGATCGCATACAGCTTGATGGCGTTGTTACCGTTGCCAACCATCGCCGCGAGCAGGTACATCGCCGCTGTAGGATCGTCGATGGTGCCGCCCCTCACAAGGCCAAGCACGCCAGTCTCGAGCAAAGCCTCCATGAGCTAGCCGGCGGTGAAGTCGGGAACGACCGCATCCGGCGAGAACGCCCAGCCCAGCAGCTTGGCATTGCGGCGCTCGAATGCCACGTCGTCGAGGCGCGTACCAGGCGAAGCGTACTCATAACGCTGGTCGGACGCGGTACCGGTCGCGACATCATCGTTCTTGTCGAAGCTGATGATGTAGGTGATGGGCGCCCACAGGGCCATAAGCCTGATGCTGGAGCCGGGCATCGTGAAGATGTAGCCCGGTGCATACTGCCTGCCGTTACCGTCCACGAAGCCGATGAGGATATAGCCGTTGCGCAGGAGCTGGTCGGCAGTCGGAAGCATGATCTGTGCGTCAGTGCCGTACTTCACCGTGATGGGGAGGCGGCGCGGATCGTTGAGATCGACGTTACCGCCAGCGGCGTAAAGCGCCTTGGTAGCAGCGGCGATCTGCTCGGCGATGAGCTCTTCGAGCGTCTTGCGCGGCGCATCGGGGTCTGTCCCCTCGTTGCCAGCCGACAATGCGGGGTCTGTCCCCTCCTTGCCACCGGGGCTAATCCAGAGGCCATTAGAGGGATCGATGGTGAGGGTCGCCTCGTCGAAGACATAGTAGAGAACCAGAACCGTCGAGCCATCGCCGGCAATCACCGCGCGCGCCTGGGTCGTAAAGGTCCGTCCCCCAATTGTCACGCTTTGGCCGTGGGGCAGGTAGGTGTAGCCAAGGACCGGGATGTTGTCGAGGTGACGATAGGTCACACTCGCATCGACGCCATCCGCCCACGCAATCTCGCCGGTAAAGCCGACGTAGACAAGACGCTGGCTCTCGGCCCACTTCTCGTCATAGACGAGGAGGTTGCCGTCCGCATCGTGCGGCACCGTTCCATCGGCCTTGAGCGGCACGAGCGTGCCGTCACCGGTGATCACCCAGCGCTCGACGTAGTACCTCGTATTGTTGTTGGCGACGTAGTAGAAGCGCAGGTGCGTGCTGCCATCACCAGCGAGGTTATCGGACTCGATGCCGCGGGCAAGCAGTGTGCCAAGAATATCGATGGCGGGCTGATACACATACTTGAAGACGGGCAGGCCATCGGCATCGAACAGCAGGTTGCCGTTCTCGTCCGTATCCTGAACGGCATTGCCGTCCTTGTCTCGCACGAGCACGATCGCACCCTGGTATTCCTTCACGTAGGTGTAGCCGTCGATAGCCTCGTGACCGTCCTCGAGCTTGGTCGAGTACACGTTCTCGTCGGTGATGCCCACGAGGTCCAGCCTGCTGTCCTCGATCTCGTGCGCCACGCCGTACTGGTCGACCCACCAGTGGCTGACCGTGTACTTCGTGTCGTTACGCGCACGCCAGATCGCATGCAGCGTCATGGAGCGCGTCGGGATGATGAAGGAACCGTCGGGCAGCACGAAGATGTGGTCGAGGTACTTGTAGGTCGGATTGTCGCCATCAACCTCGATCGCCCTGTTCTCGGCGCTATCCGCACGCTCGCCGTACAGGCTCATGAGGAAGGCACGCAGCACATCGGTGTACTGGCCGGTGTTCGGATCGACGCTCGCGAGATGGTCGGCGATGGGCCACGATGCGCTGCCCTTGATGACCGAGCCGTCGGGCAGGTCGGACCAGCCGACGAACTCATAGCCGGGACGGTAAAGCTGGTCGGCGCCCGGCAGACGAATCGTGGTCTCGGTCGCGTACGGATCGCGCGACCACTCGCCAGAGCCGTCGATCATGGTCGGCGTGGACTCGCCGGTGGAGACCCAGGTACCCGCACCGGGGTTCAGGACGAGCTTGATGCCGTCTTCGCCCTCGTCGTAGATGGCCTTGTAGTAACGGTAGAGGATGAGGCCCTCGTGGACGTTGCCCTTGATGTGCGAGGTGTAGGACACGCCGTTGATGACGATTTCCTCCGTGTACTCATAGCCCTCGAAGCGACTATCGTTGAGACCGTTCCTGTCGAGATTATCGGCGACCACCTCGGCATTATTCTTGCGCATGAACTCCTGGTAGATGAGGTTCTTCACCGTGCCGTCACCTGTGACGCGTACGTGGTAGACCTGATATTCGATATTGTCCTTGGAGTTGTAGTACAGCGTGAGGAGCATCTTGCCGTCAGCCGTGATGACCGCGCGGGCAACCGTGTCGACGCCGCCGCCGATGGAGTCGAACGCCGGATCGCCCGGAACGAGGTAACGGTAGCCGGGAATCTCGATGTTGTCGCCGTTGCGGTAGCTGACGCCGGAGACGTCGAGATCGGCCCAGGCAACCTCGTCGGTGATGCCGTAGTGGACGACGTAGTTGTCGCGAATCCACTGCGGGTCATCCTTGTGGTTGATCGTCGCATCGCCAACCATGTCGACGGTGCCATCCTGCTTGAACGGGAAGAAGTCGCCATCGCCGTCGACACCCCAACGCGTCACGTAGTACGGCGTGTTGTCGTTGGCGCGCCACACCGCGCGCAGCATGACCTTGGCGTTGGTGGGCATGATGTAGATGACCTTATCGGCATCGATGAAGGTGAACGTGAAGCTCGCCGGGTCGTAGGCGGAAATCACGGCAGTCCACTCGGCGCCGCCATTGGCGATGTAGCCGGTCTTGCCGGCAGCCAGCGTGCGGCACGAGTCCTGCGAGGCCGCGCCCTTGGCGGTGTCCTTGCCGGCGGCCATGAGGCCGTTCTTGTCGATGGCCCAGCCCACGAGCGTGTAGCCCGGACGTTTCACGTCGGCGTTGGTGGGCAGCGTGAAGCTGGACTCGGTGGAGTGCTGCTTGCCGGAGTACTGCGACTCCTTGCCCGGCTCCCAGGTGCCGTCGCCGACGTTGAGGTCGAGCACGCGATCCTTGAGCGGGAAGTAGTAGACGACGAGGTGCATGCTGCCGTCGCCCGCGATGCGCCACTCGCTCTTGACCGTTGCGCCGGTCACGCCGGAGCCGTCCTTCTTGGGAACGCTGTCGCTCTTGCCGTTGGCGATGGTGTAGTAGCCGGCCAGAGCACCGTAGGCGTTGGTGTTCCAGGGCTTGGGGCCAGCCGTGGCACCGGCAGTCGCGAGCTCGTCGGTGACGCCGGTGAAGCGCAGCGGATCGACAGCGGCGAGGTCATTGCCGGCAGCGTCGATCGGCACGAGGTCGCCGTCGCCGGTGATCTTGTAGCGGTCGACGTAGAAGACGGTATCGGACTTGGCGCGCCAGGTGGCGTAGAGCGTGATGCTCGCATCGGTCGGGGCGAGATAGAGGGTCTGTCCCCCTATCACCACCGCGGTGAATGCGGCGCCCTTGTCGGAGGTGCGCTTGGTGTTTGCCTTGGCCGCGTCAGCCGCCGCCTGCGAGGCGAGACCCGTGGAGGTGCCGACGTTGACGGTGGTGGCCGTGGCGGCGCCATCGACCTTCACGTTGTAAGTCGGGACATTGGACCAGCCGGCCAGGTCGTAGCCCGTGCGATCGGCGGCGGAGGAGATCTCGACGGTCTCGTCGGTGTAGACCTGCATCGTGGGGTCAGCACCCGTGCTCACGCCACTACCGAAGTTGAAGGTGATGGTGTTGAGCAGCGGCTTGAAGTACAGCACGAGCACCGTCTTGCCGTCGCCGGTGATGATGGCGCGGGCATCGGTGGTGAACGCGGTGGCAACGCCGTGGAGCGTGACCGTTTCACCGTCGGCGGCGAAGGCGTAACCGGCGAAGCTGAACGCGGAGTCATCGTTGCGGTAGGAGACGCCGGCCTCGGCGGCATCCTGGATATACTGGGGCAGCTTGTTCAGCTCCTCGTTGGTGGGCAGAGTGTTCAGCGTCAGATAGACCTTTTTGCCGCGGGCGTGGGCAAAGATGCAGCCCTCGCGCAGCTCCCCTACCGTCAGGTTTACAGGGGCCGCGCGCATACCGAATTCCGGCAGGGCGCAGTAAACGGCGTCAGCGCCGTACATCACAGCATATTTCAGGGTCTCCAGGCTGCCCGCAGGGGCCAGCAGTTCCGGTTGCTGCAGCATTGATGATTCCTCCGTTTTTACATGATTCACCCGTAAGGGCCGGGTATGCCCGGCCCTGTCGTGAAAGGCAGCTGCGGGCCTTACGAGGCCCAGCCTGCCTTGACGCAGTTCTGGTAATGCTCGTCCGCAGTCTTGGCATAGAAATACTGCCCGGCCACATCGGTGTCAGGGTGGCCCGTGACGAAGAAGTAGTATCCCTCGTCCAGATACTGCTGGTCGGGGTTCAGCGCTGCCTCAATGGCGGCATAGCCCGGGCAGGAAATGGGGCCTGCGGGCAGGCCGCTGATGGCGTAGGTGTCATAGAGAGCCAGCACATCCTCCGGGATAGCTCCCTGCTCCGGCCAGCCGAAATACTCGGCAGTCGGGGAATTCCAGAGATAGTTGTTCTCACGGTCCTGCATAATATAGCTCGAAGCGTTGGATTCCAGCTTGTGCTCCGCCCACTGCGGGTCAGACGATTCAAGACGGTTGTGGAAGCAGGCGCTGACCTTGGGGTCCTCGCTGGCAAGGCCGGCCTCCTCCTGAATGAAGCTGGCCAGCTTCACAAC
This sequence comes from uncultured Coriobacteriaceae bacterium, assembly GCA_900556425.1. Lineage (GTDB taxonomy): Bacteria > Actinomycetota > Coriobacteriia > Coriobacteriales > QAMH01 > QAMH01. Next base: position 3,582 of record USOR01000011.1, on the reverse strand, counting down.
ATCGTCAAGGCTGGTGCCCTTGGCGGCGATGGTATCGGCCAGATCTGCCGTCTTGGCGTCAAACTCACCGTAGAGCTGGTTCACATAGTAATAGACGCTCTCATCGGCATAGAGGTTGTAGGTGTCAGGGAACAGGTACCCCTCGCACTTCATCAGGCGGCCATTGTCTGGGATAGCGTTCCAGAAATCATACTGGCTCCAGTCCGAGCCATCGGTGCCGTTGGCGCAGGACAAGAAGGTGTCCACATCCTCCACAAGGCCGGCATCGACAAAGATCTGGGCCACGCCCACGGCGGTCGTGCCCTCGGGGATCGTTACATTGACGGTGGGACGGCGGGTCACAACGGACAGGGCCTTGATGATGTCGTTGTAGGCCATGCCGGACTGGACCTCAAAGCTGCCGTACTGGATCTCCCCGGCCTTGCCGCTGTACTTGACATACTGCTTGAACAGCCAGTCATACTGGATAACGCCGGAATCCTTGAGCTGCGTGGCAATGCTGGACACGGAGGAGCCCTCCGGCACGGTGATAGTCTGTACCTCGCCCAGCGTTCCCTGACCGTCCAGCTCGGCGTAGAACTGGGACACCTTATATCCGCCGAAGCCGACCAGAGCCAAAATCACAAGCACGATCAGGCAGCCGATTGGAAAACGGCGGCGGGGCTTTTCCTCCTCGTCCTCCTCATACGCCTCGTATTCCTCGGGCTCGGGGCGTTTTTTAGGCTTTTCTTTTTTTGGCTTCGGCGGCTCCTGACGCGGCTCCTCGCGGCGGGGGGCCGGCTGCTGCGGGGCAGCAGTCTGCGGCTGTACGGCGGGCTGCTGGGCCCCGGACGGTTCCGGATTTGAACGATTGATCCTCATGGGATACTCCTAACTTTGTGTTTCCTGTTGATGGTTTCTGATTCAGCGGTCACAACAGCATCCTGAAATACGCATCTGTTGTCGGGAATGGTCTGCCCAAAAAGGCGATCATGCCGTAGCCGCAGCGGCGTCCGGCCCCCAGATACAGGGTCTGGTTCTCCGCAAGCAGGATACGGGCATTCTGCGCACCGGTTTTTTCCCGCGCAGCCTGCAGCAGCAGGTCGGCGCAGTGGTCGTTATCGGCCTGCAATTCCAGAAATTGCAGCGTATCGCCCTTGGTATAGTATAACCCGTATCCGCGGCGGTTGGACACTACGGTCAGCCCGCGGCGGTAAAGCTGGGTCATGATCTCATTCATCGCCTGCTCCGGCAGGCAGATGCAGCCGGGCTGGTAGATATGGCGCATCTCGACCAGCTTGTGTACGGTCAGGCTGTCAAACACCGCCTGCGCGAGCAGATCTCGGCGGATGGGCGTCTGCAGCAGCCGCAGGGGCAGCTGACCGGCAAAGCCGAGTGCCTTGAGCGTTTCCGCATTCTGGGTGCCATCGGAGGTCATGACGGCAAAGTCAAACCCGCTGGCCCCATAAGCACGCAGACAGCTTTCGATCAATTTGGGCAGCAGGCGGTCCAGCGGCACGCCCTGTGCCCCCGCCGCCCCGCAAAGCCAGATGCCGTGATGCTGGCCGTACTCGACCGGTACGGCGGCCAGCATTGCTGCGGGGGGCTGGCCGTTTTTTTCCAGTACCAGAATATTTTCAAGCCCTGCCACATTCTGCAGCCAGCCTGCGGCATCGGCGCGGTTGGTGCCGGCCGCTTTGCAGCGCAGCGCCACCAGCGCGGACAGATCTTCTTCGGTTGCCTTGCGCAGCATGGGCCTCACCTCTTTTGTCAAATTTTACTTCTGCACAGTGGTTCTTTTATATCAGCGAAATGCCGGTCCCATTTTACAGGACCGTCTTCAGCTGTGCAAGGATCTCATCATTGATCTCCTCCACCGGGCGCATCGTCTTTGTTCCGTTGACATTGACGGTACACTCGATGCGGTGCCAGCCGAGGGTGCGGGCGCAATACTCGGCGGCAGCGCGGCTGCGGGCCAGATACTCGGCATCCCTCTCCTGAATATCGCGCTTGCTTTCATCACCGTGGTAACGCTCGGTGATCAGCCGCTGGGAGACCTCGGGATCAACGGCCAGATAGACCACGGCGTCCGGCGCGGGGATGCCAAACTTCTTGTACTCAAAGTCGAACAGCCAGTTCAGAAAGCCATCCCAGTGCATCGGCGGCAGCTTGGAGCATTGATGCACCGCATTGGAGGTCGTATAGCGGTCGGAGAGGACCAAACCGCCCTCCCGGTAAAACTCGCCCCAGCCGGTCTTATAGCTGGCATAGCGGTCCACGGCATAAAAGCTGGAGGCCGCGTAGGCGTTCACATCATCAGGCTTATCGCCGAAGGCACCCGAAAGGTACATCCTGACCAGTGCCGAGGACTCGCTTTCATAGTCCGGAAAGGTGATCTGCCGCAGATCGTACCCCTGCTGCTGCAGGCGCTGCGCCGTCAATTTTGTCTGGGTCCCCTTACCGGAGCCATCCAGTCCCTCAAAAATGATAAGCTGCCCCATTTACACTGCCTCCTCTTTGAGCTTCGCGTATTTTTCGCGCACCTCGGCCTGCTTGCCGCAGCACATGCGGCCCTCCGGGCAGGGGCCGGTCAGGCAGCGCGGGCCTGCCGTCGCAAAAACATGCGGTGCCAGCGGCAGTACAAGGCGCAGCATCTCATCGGCCACAGCGCGTATCTCCCACTGGGCGCGGTTGCAGCAGCGCAGATTGAAGAAATTCTGCAGGCTGCGGCAGTTCATCGTCATGACCATCTTGGTCTCACAGGCATTGGGCAGCACAAAGCGCGCATCCTCATTGGCCTGCTTGGAGGCCTTGGCGCGGGCGGCCTTTTCCGTAAGACCCTCGGCCATAAAGCGTGCCGTGTGGGCATCCTCCAATGTACGGACAAGCGCAAGATACTTTTCGGCGTCCTCGTTCATCGAGGCAATGAACTGCGCCTTGGCCTCAGGGATAGCCTCGATCTCCGGAGGAATGACATAGCGGAAATCGTCCAGCCGGACATAGCGCTGACTCTGAACGCTGAAGCTGCCGATGCGGTGGCGCGTTACCTGAGCCAAAAAGGTGCGGGATACGCCCTCAATGCCAAAGGTGAAGCTTGCATGCTCGATCGGGCTGGCATGGCCGAGATCCGTCAGCTTTTGCAGGAAGGCCGCCGTCTTTTCAGGTGTCAGACCGTCAAGCAGCGTTTCAATATGTGCGTCCGAGTAGCAAAGCTTCGCCGCTGCGGCGATCGTTTTCTCGGGGTCATTTGTATGGGCAATGAGCTGAACTAACATATCATTCCTCCACCTTTTTCAGCGGTGCATAGTTGGCCATTGTTTTTTTGACGCCTACGCGGTCGAACTGTATCTCAACGATGCAGTCCCCTGCGATGGGCGTTGCATTCAATACCGTGCCGCGGCCGAATACGCGGTGCTCCACAACATCGCCGGGCGCATAGCTGACGGCCTCCTTCTTTTTGGGGGTTGCTGCGGACGGTGCGCCCGCCAGTGTGGAGGTGCCTGCCCCGGCCGGGACTGCGCTGCCGGCCCCGCGGCTGCGGCCGTAGCCGGAGCCGAAGCCTGTGCTTTGCACCGTATGGCGGCCGCCATAGCTGTTGGGGCT
>USOR01000010.1 GCA_900556425.1 uncultured Coriobacteriaceae bacterium | reverse complement strand
GGTCTCAAGCAGGTAGGCGGTGTCGGCACGACGCGCCATGGCCTTCGCAAAGTCCTTGGTACCCACAAAGACCTCCTGCTTGTACGGGTTGACCCCAAGCTTCTTGGCGCGGTAGATGATGTAGCCAAGGGCCAGGATGTTGGCCACCAGGGCGATAACCGAAACGACCGTGTTCACAGCCGGATTGTTGACCGACTGCACGGCGAAAACGGAATCGTTGACGAACATGGGAACCATCTGGCAGAACATGCACCACATCGAAAGCGTAAAGGCGCGGTTCTGGATCCACCCGCCCTTGTTCCAGAGCAGGCCGGCGATCGTCGGGGCGAGCAGCAAGGCGATGCCGCAATACCAGGAGTGGGTCGGCAGGCAGTTGTAGGTGTAGCAGAAGTTCCACAGGTCGTAGGCGATGATGAAGACCCACGTCATGTCGGGCCACAGCATGTCCTGGCGCTTCTTGGAAATGTAGATGCCGAACCAGCCGGTCATGCACAGGATGTTGAGCAGACCCGCACATCCGTTGAGCACGTTGAAGATGCCGCCGTTAAGCAGGACGCCCTCGTCGGTGACGAAGCTCGAATCCCAGGCGACGATGGCGCTCTCGAAGTCGCTAGCCACAGCAATCAAGATGTTGATGGCCACGATCACGAACGGGAACACCTTGAACCAGTGGGAACGTCCCACCTTCGTCCAGCTGTATTTGAGCATCATGAAGCCGATGCAGCCAGCCGTCGCCGCGTACACTTTCGCGTAGTGGAACCATCCACCCATGGATGTGTACGTGGGGTTGTTGAGCGCCCATTCGGCGCCCATGGCGGCACCGACCTCGACAGCAATGCAATAGATGGTCATCGCGCCGCATACGCCGAAGAAGAAGAAAATTCCTCCGGCCTTCCAGCGGCGAGCCACCTCGTTGAGCAGGATGAGTGCAATGAGCACCATGAAAAGTCCTGACCATTGAAAGGCGGCATTAGGACCGTAAACGTCAAACAACATTTCAATCCCTCCTTTACCTTGGTCTCCCTTTTACGACTTCTCTGCAATCATCCCGGCCAGGTGTGCCGCTTTCATTGACACATGCGCTTTGAAGTCCATTTACCAAAAAATTAGAACCGTTCACGGATTTATCTTGACATCGTACAAAATACTCCCTCTTGTTGTGAATTACAAGCCATTTGCCAGATTTTTATTCGCGAAAAAGATAGCGTTAGCAAACAAGACGAGGTCAATAGTCATCGCCGGCCTCGCCAAGAGTGGGACAAATGACCTGTCCCTTTGTCCCATTTTGACGCTTAGCTCAAAAAGAAAGGACCCCGAAGGGTCCCTTCATGGAGATCATGTCACCGCGCCTATTGCGCCGGATGTTCCTTCGCTTCGACTGCGCCCACGTCCTGAGAAACTTCGCAAGCGCAATTTGTGTCGTGCGTCCACCAGATGGTCTTGGGCATACCAGGAATGTTCTGCGCGCAAAACACGGGGTTCACGCCTTGCTTGCGCTGTGCCGTGTAATCGTCGAGCGCCTTGATGGCCCACTTGCCCAATAGCAGAATCGCCACAAGGTTAATGATGGCCATGAATCCCATGAAGATGTCGGCGAGGTTCCACGCCAGGCTGAAGTTGTTCACGGCACCAAAGAAGATCGCCGCCAGGCAGAAGAGGCGAAACACGACGAGCACGGTCTTGCTGTCCTTGATGAAGAGGATATTGCCCTCGGCGTAGAAGTAGTTACCCACGAGCGAGGAGAACGCAAACAGAATGATACATGCCGTCATGAAGTGAATGCCCAGCGGGCCAATCGAATTCGCCATTGCCATCTGCACGAAATCGATGCCGTTGAAGCTGTCGGATGCGACAAGCGCTGCGACGGTATCGGGCTGCTGCACGCAGAAGATGAGCATCATGAGCGCCGAGCAAGTGCAGATAACAAGCGTGTCGATATAGACGGAAAGGCTCTGGACGAGGCCCTGCTTGACGGGGTGCGACACGTCGGCCGTTGCCGCAGCGTTCGGAGCCGATCCCATGCCCGCCTCGTTCGAGAACAATCCGCGTTTGATGCCCCACATGATCATCGAGCCCGTAAAGCCGCCGGCAAGCGACGAGAAATCGAAAGCCTGCCCGAAGACGAGTCCGAGTGCCGCAGGAACATCGCCCAAATTGGAAACGCAGGTCCAGATGGAGATGAGGATGTAGGCACCAGCCATGATGGGGACGATCCAGGAAGTGATGACCGAGATGCGGTGCACGCCACCGAAGATGACAAGGGCAACAGCCACGACAACGAAGAGGCCGATAATCGCGTTAACGACAGTCTCGTGACCTTCGATGACGTAGTAGTCGATGGCCGAAGCCATGTTGTAGGTCTGCAAGCCATTGAATCCGAGGCCAAAGCAGAGGATGAGGGCAATGGCAAAGACGATACCGAGCCAGCGCTTACCGAGAGCAAGCTGAATGTAGTATGCGGGGCCACCACGAAACGTGCCGTCAGGATTGCGTACCTTCCAGATCTGGGCGAGCGTGGACTCGACGAACGCCGATGCCGCGCCAATGATGGCCATGAGCCACATCCAGAACACGGCGCCCGGGCCGCCAATCGCAATCGCCGTCGCGATGCCGACGATGTTGCCCGTGCCCACGCGCGAGGCCGTCGAGACCATGAGCGCCTGGAACGACGAAATGCGACGCTGCTTCTTGGGCTTCGTGGTATCCGCATAGGCCGTGCTGCCATGCTCGTTTGCAGCGCCTGGAGCCTTGGGCAGCTTGCCCGTATCGACACTGTTCTCGACGTCGTCGGAGAACTGCGTATCGGCCGTGACGCTTTTGCCCACGAGGTTCGTGAACATGTCCTTGATGTAGCGAATCTGCACGCAGCGTGTGCGGATGGTAAACCATATGCCCGTCGCAACGAGAAGAATTACCAGGATGTAGGTGTACATGAAGTCATCGATCGTGCCCGTAAAAGCCACGAGCAGGCTGTTGAGATCTTCCATGTGGTCTCTCCGTCTCCCCTGTTCACAGTAATGCCCTATTATATTCTTAAAAGAGCAAGCGACAAAACGAAGCGAAAGTGGGACAAAGAGTCATCATGAGAACCTCAGCCTATGCCGACTTGGCCGACATACATGTCATCGGCATTCCGCGCGCCCTCCTGCAGTATCGCTACGGCGTACTGTGGCGGACCTTCTTCGAGGCGCTCGGCAAGACGGTCGTCATCAGCGACGAGACCGACAAGGCCATCGTCGATGCCGGTATCGCGCGCTCGGTGGATGAGACCTGCCTCGCATCCAAAATCTTCATGGGCCATGTGGTCAATCTCATCGGGCGATGCGACGCGGTCTTCGTCCCCTGCTACGCCAGCTGTGACATGCACCGTGGCTTCTGCACCAAGTTCCAGTCCATGACGGACCTCGTCCGCAACACCTTCCGCACCGAGCTGCGCGTCATATCGCTGCTCGTGGAAAACGTCAGCGACATCAAGGCGACGCAAGCCGCCTTCGTCGAGCTGGGGCAGCGTCTGGGCGCATCGCGCAAGGAGTCCAAGCACGCTTTCAAGGAGGCCCTCCACGCGCAGAAAGAAGCCGACGAGCAACGAGCGCGGCGTCAGGAAGATGTCCTGAAGCTCATGGACGAGTATCGAGGCATTGTTGCCAAAGATCCCGCCAGAGCCGAGCAGGCACCGCTCTCCATCCTCGTCGTCGCGCATCCCTATATCGCGTTCGATCAGTACATGGCCGGCGACATCATTCGCTCGCTCACGCAGCTCGAATGCATGCCGCTCTTTGCCTGCGAGACCGATCACGCCAAATCGTACAAGGCAAGCCTCGACTTCTCGTCAACCATGCCGTGGATCATCAGCCGCGAGCTCATCGGCTCCATCCTCATGCTCAAGGACCAAGTTGACGGCATCATCTTGATCAGCGCGTTTCCCTGCGGCCCCGATTCCATGACCGATGACGCGATCATGCGATGCATACAAGGCGTTCCCATCCTCAACCTCATGATCGACGCGCAGACGGGCACGGCCGGTATCCAGACGCGACTCGAGAGTTTCATCGACATCCTGCAGTTCCAACGCAGAGGAGGTTACATTCGTGCCGAGCGCTGAACACGAAGGCGTGCGTTCCAAAATCACCGTCGAAGGTGATTCCAAGCGCCCCTCCCAGCTCATCACCGACAAATCGCGCGAGAAACGTCAGCGCAAGGCGCTCAGAAAGCAGCGCCACAAGATGACGAAGGTCGCGTTTTTCAGGTATGGCTATTACGAACCTGCATTCAGATTCTTCACCGAGCGCGTTCTCGATGCCGAGTTCCTGCCACTTCCCACCGCAACGCGGCAGACCATCGAGCTTGGCGAACGCCTCTCGACCGACTACGTCTGCACACCGTTCAAGCACATTCTCGGTGACTTCATCGAGGCCCTTGACCAGGGTGCCAACGTGCTCGTCCAGTTTGGCGGACCCTGTCGTCTGGGCTATTACGGCGAGCTCCAGGAGTCCATCTTGCGCGACGCCGGTTATGACTTCGTCATGCTCAACTTCTCCGAGCACAACGACCAGGGACCCCTCGGCTGGGCCAAGGACTGCCTCAAGAAGGTCAACCCGGACATCAACATCCCCCATGCCGTCGTGCAACTCGCAGCGGTGGCGAACATGGCAAAGAAACTCGACGACGCACGCGATTACTACCTCGCCAATGCCGGATTCGAGTGCGAGCGCGGCTCGTTCAAGCGCGTTTGGGATGCCTATATGGATGACCTTAATGCCGCCGCGTGCGATGATGACATCAACGAGGCGTACAAGCGCTGCATGGATGCGATGCGCAGGCTTCCCATCGACAAGCCAGCCAATCCCATTCGCATCGGCATCGTCGGCGAGCTTTTCACCGCGTTCGATGAACGCTCCAACCTCGGACTCGACGAAAAGCTGTTGAACATGCGCACGGAGATTCACCGCTACCTCAATCTCACCCATCGCTTCATCCACTACAACGAGCCCAACCTGCGCGTGAGCGCGGGCGAGTACCTGCTCTATGACATGGGACCCACCTCGACCATGACCATCGTTGCCGCACGACGCTATGCCGAGCGCGGTTTCGACGGCATCGTTCACGCGAAGTCGGCCGGGTGCACGCCCGAGATCGACTGCGAACCCGTGCTCCAACGCATCAGCTCGGATTACCGCATCCCCACCCTCTATCTCACCTACGATGCCCAGACAAGCGACACGGGCCTGGACACACGTCTCGAAGCGTTTTATGACATGCTCGCCATGAAGAAGGAGTCCCACTCATGAACTGCAACATCGGAATCGATATCGGCTCCATTTCCACGAAGGGCGTCATCATCGACGACAACCACGAAATCATCGCCCGCTCCTACCTCTGGACGGAGGGCGACCCAGCCGGCGCCGCCAAGCGCGTCATCGCCGAGCTGCGCAAGCAAATTGACGAGGACGATGCACGCGTCGTCAGCGCGGGCACCACGGGTAGCGCACGCCGTCTCGTAGGCTCGATGCTCGGCGCCTCCGTCATCAAGAACGAGATCACGGCTCATGCGGTGGGCACCACGCATCTGCATCCGGATGTGCGCACCATCTTCGAAATCGGCGGCCAGGACTCCAAGATCATCATCGTCTCCGATGGCATTGCCGTTGATTACGCGATGAACACGCTGTGCGCTGCCGGCACGGGATCCTTCCTCTCGAGCCAGGCGCATCGTCTCGGCGTGGAGGTCGAGGAATTCGGCGAGATTGCGCTCACCTCCAAGAAGCCCGCCAACATCGCCGCTCGCTGCACGGTGTTTGCCGAAAGCGACCTCGTCCACAAGATTCAGGTGGGCTACTCACGCGAGGACATCATCGCCGGTCTCTGCCATGCGGTCGCCTCGAACTACCTCAACAACGTCGGCAAGGGCAAGAAGATCGAGGGACCTGCCGTCTTCCAGGGTGGCGTAAGCAAGAACGTCGGTGTCGTCCGCGCCTTCGAGGAGCTTCTGGACATGCCCGTGATCGTCGATCCGGACGGGCATCTCATGGGAGCCTATGGTGTCGCCCTGCTCGCCGCCGACGCTGGTCCCGTCGCCGCAACGGACGAGGGACCCTTCGCCAGCGGAGCCTTCGACTTCGAAGCCGCGCTCGATTTCGAGTTCGTCACCCGCGAAGTAGAATGTGGACATTGCGCCAATCATTGTGAAATCATTTGCGTGTATCGTGATAACGAGCTTATAGACTCTTGGGGCAACCGCTGCGAACGCGGTGCAATCGCAAAGTAGGTACATGGACAATCGTCGCACATATGCGATGTTCGCCATCGTCACCCTGACAGCAGCACTTGGTGCGCTCACGCAGACCTCGATGAACTCCATGCTCTCGGGCGTGCAGGAAAGCTTCGGCACGCCCGAGAGCATCAGCCAGTGGCTCACCACTATCTACATGCTCGTCATCGGCGTCACCGTACCGCTCGTGACGCACCTTGCCCGACGTTACTCGGTGCGCACGCTCATCTTCGTGGCCCTGGCGTTCATGCTTGTCGGCGCCGCCATCGCCGCCTTCTCGCCGAACTTCGGCATATTGCTCTTCGCGCGCGTACTTCAGGCGGTCAGCGCGGGCATCATGCTGCCCGTCATGCAGACCATAGCGATGACGCGCTTTCCGCCCGGCCAAAACGCGACGGCCATGGGCATCGCCGGCATCGCGCTCGGCTTCGCACCCAACATCGGCCCGCTCTTCGGTGGCCTGCTCGTGGACTCGTGGGGGTGGCGCAGCTTCTTCTGGATCCTCTCGGGCATCATCGTCGTGCTGGCACTCGCGACACTCGCCTTCGTGCGCAAGCGCGAACACCAGATGCACGATGCGCACCTTGACTACCTCTCTGCGCTTCTCTCGACTGTTGGCTTTGGCTGCGTGCTCCTTTCCTTCTCCACCGCCGCATACCGCCCGATAACAGACCCCGCCATCTGGACGGGTCTCGTGGTGGGCATCGTCTGCGTGTCGTGGTTCGTCCTGCGCCAGCGTCGCATCAAGCACCCGCTCATTCACATGTCCATCTTCAAGTCGCATACCTACGTGGTGAGCTTCATCGCACAGAACCTGCTCAACGCATCGTTCATGGGCATTACGCTCATCCTGCCGCTTTTCATCGTGAACGTAGCGCAGATGACCCCCGTCGATGCAGGGCTCGTCTTCCTTCCCACCACCATTCTCGCAGCGGTCTTCAACCCGCTCGCCGGCATATTGAGCGACAAGATCGGTCCACGCCCCGTCATCGTGGTCTCCGCCTTTCTGCTCGTTGCCGGCAGCGGCGCCATGGCCTTCATCACCGCCGATACGCCGTTTTGGCTCATCACGGCATTGCAGGTCGTGCGCGGCATTGGCGTAAGCTCGATCATCGGGCCCCTCAACTCCTGGGGTATGCATAAGCTGCCCGTCGAGAACATGATCGATGGCTCGGCCTTCTTCACGACGGTGCGCCAGGCATGCGCCTCGTTTGGCACGGCGCTCATGATGCTACTCATCTCGGTGGTGGGTGGCGCACTCGGCTACAACCTGGCGCTCGGGCTGTCTGCCCTCTTTGCCGTAGGCGTGCTCATCTGCTCCGTCTTCTTCGTACGCGACCTCAAGTCATAAAATGAGACAGTTGCTCAGAGACGTTGTCTCATTTTGAGGAGGGTCATGTTTCGACGCAGAAAACGCAAGGCCGAGCTGCTTGGCAAGATAAGGCGCTATATCGCCGATGTGTATGTCGGCGACCAATCCCCTGCAGCGCAACTTGCGAGCATGCCCCAGCCCACGATGGCGCCCCAGGCCACGATGGCCAGCGCCGCGGCTGAGACGACTGACGACACCTTCACGGGTTCCCTCGAAATCACTGGTGCATTCGATGCCGTCACGCCTGGCGATCTCGGCAATGCAATGCCCCCAGGATTAGCCGAGCGCCTCTCCCGCCTTGACGAGTCGTTTGCCCAAACGGTACTGCGCCTCATAGACGAACGGGGCCTGCGTGATGCCACGGTATACAAACGTGCGAACATGAGCCGCCAGCTTTTCGCGAAAATCCGCAGAGATGACAATTATCGCCCCACCAAGAAGACGGCTTGCGCGCTGGCCTTCGCGTTGCGGCTTCCCTACGAAGACGCCCTTGCCCTGCTCTCCCGCGCCGGCTTCACGCTGTCCCACAGTTCCAAATTCGACGTCATCGTCGAATACTGCCTCTTGAACAATATCTACGACATCAACCAGGTGAACATGGTGCTTTACGAGTTCGACCAGCAACTTCTGGGATAAGCCCATTCGCCTTGTGCGATGTCCCCTCGTGGTTTACCTATGCGCTGGCGCCACGGCGTAGAGTCTTCTTCGTCAAACGCCAACGAAGGAGGCAGCCATGAAGATGAAAGACTATACCGAACTCGTGTTCATCCTCGACCGTAGCGGCTCGATGGGCGGACTGGAGAGAGACACCATTGGCGGATTCAATTCCGTGCTACGCAAGAACAAGGAGCAAGAGGGCGATGCCATTGTCTCGACGGTCCTTTTTGACGATCGCATCGAAGTGATTTGTGACCGCAAGCGTATCGAGGACGTCGCGCCCATCACGGACAAGGAGTACTACGTGCGCGGGTGCACGGCCTTGCTCGATGCGGTGGGTGGTGCCATTCAGCACGTGAGCAAGGTGCAGAAAACGCTGCCCAAGCACCATCGAGCAAAGAACGTCCTCTTCGTCATTACGACCGATGGCTACGAGAACGCAAGCCGCGAGTTCACGTATCCGCAGGTGAAGAAGCTCATCGAGAAGAAGCGCAAGAAGGGCTGGGAATTCGTCTTCATGGGCGCGAACATCGATGCCGCCGCCGAAGCAGCCCGCATCGGGATTTCCGCGGACCGTGCGGCCACGTATCATGCCGACGGAATCGGTACCCAGGCCGTCTATGCATCGATGGCGAGTGCCTGCTGTCAGCTCCGCTCGGATGCGGGCATCACGGGCTCGTGGAAGCTTGAGATCGAGGAGGACATGGCTAGCAGGGCATAGTGGCAAACTGGGACAAATGACCTGTCCATTTGTCCCAGTTTTGCACCGCTACTCGCTGACAACGAGACAGCGTCTCTGAGCAACTGTCTCATTTTGCCATATGTGGCGCTGCTATAATCACCCTCGATCGTACCGTCGAGCCATAGGGAGCGTTCACCTTGGAAGCAGACCTTGTATCGCTGTTCTGCATAGTCGTGGTCGCGCTCCTCGCCCCGATTTTCTCGGCTCTCGTCCCCAACCGGATAGTCCCCGAAACCGTCCTTCTTCTCATCGCGGGCATGCTAATCGGCCCCCACGTGTTTGCCATTGCGCAGCCCGATGCGGCAATCACGCTTGTCTCCGACCTCGGCCTCGGCTTCCTGTTCCTCCTCGCAGGCTATGAGATAAACCCGCAGGAACTGACGGGCAGGCAAGGTCGCCATGGGCTGTTTACCTGGCTTGTCACTTTGGCTATCGCGTTGGTAATCTGCATCGCCGTTCCCGATTTCCAATCAAACCAAATCGGATGGCTTGCCGCAGCCATTGCCCTTACCACCACGGCGTTTGGCACGCTCGTTCCCATCCTGCACGAACGTGGCCTCGTGGGCACGCGCATCGGCAAATCCATCTTCGCATACGGAACCTGGGGCGAGATTGGCCCGATCATCGTCATCGCCCTCATCCTGTCAACGCGCAAGACCTGGGTGACCTTGGCGATTCTTGCCGCATTTGCGTTGATCGCCGTCGCTGCCGCGTTGATTCCCAAACGAATCTGGGAAAACGGCATGCACCTCCCCGGATTCTTCGAGAGAAATCGGGATACGAACGCCCAGATCACCGTTCGTTCCGTCATGGTGCTGCTCGTCGGCCTCCTCATGGTGTCGGCCCTGTTCGACCTTGACATCGTGCTTGGCGCCTTCGCCGCGGGCTTCGTGCTGCGCTTCCTGCTTCCCGGTGGCGACCGGGGACTCGAGCATAAGCTCAACGGCATCGGCTACGGATTCTTCATTCCCCTGTTTTTCGTCGTGAGCGGCATGACCATCAACCCCATGGCCGTGGCCAAATATCCATTGCTGCTTGTCTTGTTCATCGTCGCGCTGTTGGCCGTGCGCGCGTTGCCCATATACGTCGCCTTGCGCATTTCGCCCGAAACGCGCGACATGGACGGCCATAGTCGTGCGACGGTTGCGTTCTACTGCACGACGGCCCTTCCCCTCATCGTCGCCATCACGAACATCGCAACAGGCGCAGGCGCAATGTCCGCGGATATTGCCTCGCTTCTCGTCGCTGCCGGAGGCCTCACCGTCTTCCTCATGCCGCTGCTTGCCTCGTTTGCGCTCAAGCACATCAAAGGTCCAGCGCCAGATGAGCCGGGAGAGGATGCCACACCTCGAAAGGACGACATATGAGCGACACGTCTAGCAGGCAGAAAGAACACCGCCTCAAGCAATGGCTCTTCCTCGCACTCGAGTATCCAGCCAAAGCATCGACGGGTGGCAAGGTGGCCTGTGGCGTCATCTACGTCTGTATCGTCGCAAACGCCATCCTCGTGTGCATTCCGAACGACTGGCTGTCTTCCGCCTTCGACGGCCCCATCCTCGTGCTCAGCATCATCTCGTCATGCGTGTTCGCCTGCGAGTACGCGGCACGCATCTGGATAGCCGACAAGGTGCGCCCCCGTCTCTCGCCACCAAAGGCGCGTCTGCGTTACATGGTGTCTCCCATGGGCATCGTCGACCTCTTGTCCTTCGTCCCGGCATGGATCATGTTCTTCGTGCCGATGTCACCCGCGATACGAGATGCGATCAGCATCATCCGCCTTATCCGTCTCTTCAAGATCTCGCGTTACATGCGCGGCTTGCGCACCATCGGCGCTGTCATCAGGAATCGTCGCCAGGAGATCATCGCCGCCTTCATGGTGCTCGCATTGCTTACGATCGCCGCAAGCGTGCTCATGTACGAAGCGGAGCACGCCGTACAGCCCGAAGCTTTCGACAGCATCCTAACCGGCATATACTGGGCCATGACAACGATCACGACCACCGGCTACGGAGACCTCGTTCCCATTACCGCCCTGGGGAGGGTCATCGGTTTTGTCGTCATGGTTCTCTCGATCGCCATCGTCGCCATACCGGCGGGCATCTTCTCTGCGGGATTCGTCGAGGAGTTTCGCGCGCAGCGAAACGGACGCGCACCCATCACGACCGATGCCGAGCAAGATGATGAAGGCTAGCGGCCCTTTTCGTAAAGCTCCAAGAGGACACGGCAAGCCTTAAGGCGACCAGAGAAAACCTTCTCGTAATGGTGGTCGTCGTACCAATCGAAGGTGTAGCACGCCTCCTCGCCCGCGACCCGGTCCTCAAGCTCGGATAGTTCGGCCTTGAGCCTCTCGTACACGGCCTCTGGCTCGATGCCGCGCATGAGCTCGTCGCGCGCATCCTCCATGTACTCGAGCTCGGCGCTATCCCACGCGTCGAAGTCCGATGGCCCCTGGGCATCCCACTTCGCCCGTTTCTCGTCGATTCTCTTCTCAATCGCCTCTAGAAACCCCATTGCCGCTCCTGTCGAAATCGAAGTGGGACAAATGGACAGGTCATTTGTCCCACTAGCCCTTGTAGTACATGATGGCAATTTGCGTGCGGTTGCTCAGCTCGAGCTTGCCGAGAATCGAGCTGATGTGGTTGCGCACCGTGCCTTCGGACAAGAAGAGACTCGTCGCGATATCGCGGTTGTCCATACCCTCGGCAACGAGCTTGGCGATGGCATATTCGCGCTCCGTGAGATTGCCGAACGGCCCCGTTGCCTCCAATCGTGCATCCCACGCAGCTGCTTCGGTACCGGCAGCTTCCTTGCCTGTCAGCTGCGCATCACGATCGGCAAGCAACTTGAGGTTACGCTCGCGCAAATCGTCAAAAGCGAACTGCATGCCCGCATATCCCGCGCGCACGCGCGCATCCTTGACGCCGAGTAGCACGGCAGCAGCGCAGACGAGCAGGCTTGCCGCACATCCGACAGGCGACACCAAGCCAAGGCAGAACGCGACCACGAGCGGCACGGCCCAAACGACGCGCAGCAACCACACACGCTCATGCAACATGACATACGCGCAAACCGGTAGGAAGAAAAACGCGGGAGGAAGAACGATCGTGCAGACGAGGAAAACGACCTGGGCCACATTTCGATACAAGGCCGCAGCCATGCTGCATATACTCACGAGCGCAACGGAAAGCAAGAGCCCGACAACGACAAGATTCGCATCGGCAACGAGAAGCGATACGACCACGCAAGCGGCCATCAGGATGATTTCGTCGACGTATTCTTCCATGAGCACGATTATACCGCTCCCCTCGTCGTGCCACCCCACACAGCTCCCGCACATGCCCCTGAGCGGGACATTTGCAAACCTATGACAAATGTCATGTTTACTCCGCACGCCTCAGAAGATTAAATGAAGGCATTCGGACCCCTCGGACATGTCGGGAGAAGAACATGCAAGACATCGTTTCGGTAGTCGATCTGGTCAAGCGCTATGGCAGCATGATCGCCCTCGACCACTTCACCATGAAAATCGAGCGCGGCGAGATATTCGGACTGCTCGGGCCAAACGGCAGCGGCAAGACCACCGCCATCAACTGCATACTCCAGCTGCTTACCTACGACCGCGGGGAGATTCGCCTGTTCGGGCAACCCATGACGCAGTCGAGCTACGAGCTGAAGCGAAAGATCGGCATCGTCCCGCAAAACGTCGCCGTATTCGAGGAACTCAGCGTGCGCGAGAACATCGACTACTTCTGCGGGCTATACGTGAGTGACAGCACGGCGCGCAGGAAGCTGGTGCGCGAGGCCATCGAATTCGTCGGTCTCGAGGACTACGAGAAGTCCCGTCCCAAGAAGCTCTCCGGTGGCCTGCTCAGACGCCTGAACATCGCTTGCGGCATCGCCCACAAGCCCGAACTCGTCTTCTTCGACGAACCCACGGTCGCAGTCGACCCGCAGAGCCGTGCGTCGATTCTCGACGGTATCAAGCAAATGAACGCCAATGGGTCGACCATCGTCTACACGAGTCACTACATGGAGGAAGTCGAGGAAATCTGCACGCGCATCATGATCATGGACAAGGGTCGCACGCTCGCGTGCGGCACCAACGAGGAGCTCAAGCAAATCGTCGCCGCGGGCGAGAAGATCGTCATCGAGGCCGAGGTGCCCGAAGGCGCGCTGGTGCGCATCCAGTCCCTCCCCCATGTGCTAGGAGCCCAATACGATGCCGGCCAGCTCTCCATCACCTGCGAGAACGGCGAACATAACGTCGCAGACGTGCTTGACGAGCTCGCGAAGGCCCACGTGCGTGCCGGGCGCATCTGGGCCGAACCGCCGACGCTCAACGACGTGTTCCTGGAAATCACCGGCCGCGAGCTGCGGGATTAGCAAGGCGGGTGTGCGATGCTGATAACTTTTCGGTC
>USOR01000009.1 GCA_900556425.1 uncultured Coriobacteriaceae bacterium | reverse complement strand
CCCCTTCATCAACAAGCAGACGGAGCGTGACACGCAGGGTGTCGGCAGCTTCTTCGGTGAGCTGTGCGGCGTACCCGAAGACGACGTCGTCTACATGGCGACCTCCTCGGGTTCGACCGGCGTGCCCACGATGAGTCCCTTCACCCAAGGTGACTTCGAGGACTTCATGAAGGCCGAGAGCCGCTTGTTCTGGCAGGCAGGCATGCGTCCCAACGATCGCTACCTGCACGGCATGAACTTCGCGCTCTACGTCGGCGGCCCGTGCGTCATCGGCGCCCAGGAGCTCGGCGCGCTCGGCATCTGGGTTGGTGCCGTCCCGAGCGACCGCCTGCTGTGGGCCATGAAGCAGTACCAGCCCACGTTCTTCTGGTCATCGCCCTCCTATGCCTGGCAGCTTGGCCAGAAGGCCATCGAGAAGGGGTATGACCCCAAGACGGACTTCGCCTCGCTCAAGCACATCATCATATCCGGCGAGCCCGGCGGCTCCATCGAGTCGACGCGCAAAGCCATCGAGGAGATCTGGGACGCGAGCGTCTACGACTTCTTCGGCCTCTCCGACATCTACGGCGCCTGCGCCGCCATGTGCGACGCCAAGGACGGCCTGCACATCATCGAGGACCAGATTCTCGTCGAGGTCGTCGATCCCGTTACGGGCGAGGTCCTGCCCGATGGCGAGCGCGGTGAAATCGTCTACACCACGCTCAAGAAACGCGCGCGTCCGATGATCCGCTTCCGCAGCGGCGACATCGGCCACGTCAACCGCGAGACCTGCGAGTGCGGCCGTACCATGACCCGCATCTACATCCAGGGCCGCAAGGACGAGATGTTCATCGTGAGCGCCGTCAACGTGTTCCCGAGCGATATCGAATACATCGTCCGCAACGACAAGGGCTTGTCAGGCGAGTACCTCATCCGCGTCTACGACGAGAACTACACGACGCGTTACGAAGTCTCCGTCGAGCGTGCGTTTGGCTCCGACGAGGCGTACGATGAGATCGCCAAGCGCGTCGAGAACGAACTCAAGACCCATACGGGCGTACGTCCGGCAAAGGTGCTCGTGTTCGACACCGACAAGCTCGGCACCTCGAGCGAGCACAAGGCCAAGCGCTTCATCGACGAGCGCAACCAGAACGCGTAGGAAGGCAAAGGAGACATCATGACCAAGAAATTCGCAATCTCCGGACAGCACTACCTGTTCGATGTTCAATCCTTCGCAAGCCTCGTGCTTTCGCTGGGCGGTGATGATTACGAGTACGCGCTGCGTGACCGCACGACCAGGCGCGTCATCGAAGACGTCGCGAATGGCGAGAGCGAGATCGGCGTGCTCGTCGAGACGACGCGCTCGAAAGACGGGCTCGAAGAGGCCTTCACGGAGGCAGGCGTTGAATTCGTCGAGCTCATCGAATCGACCCCTCGTGTCGCGCTTCCCAAGAGTCACCCGCTCGTGAACGCCGAATCGCTCACGCTCGATCAGCTCGAGGATTTCCCGTATATCTACTTCGAGCAGGAGGAGGATGCTCCGGTCTATTTCGCCGAGGAGGCTCTCGCGGACGAGAAGCGCCACAAGAGCATCGCCTGCACGGACCGCGCCTCGCTCTCCGAACTCATCGTCGCGCTCAACGGCTACACGGTGACGAGCGGCATCCTCGTCGGCATCTCCGATGGATCATCACTGGCCACGGTACGCCTCGACACGGACGTGACGCTGCACCTGGGCTACATCGTGAAGAAGGGCGCGGAGCTTTCCGATACGGCCAGGAAGTTCATCGAGAAGCTCGAAAGCAACCTCAAGAAGTACGCGAAGTTCTAAAAGCGACTCTCAGACTCGGCAGTCGCACAGGGGTGGCCCCTAAG
The DNA here is from genome assembly GCA_900556425.1 of uncultured Coriobacteriaceae bacterium. Classification (GTDB taxonomy): domain Bacteria; phylum Actinomycetota; class Coriobacteriia; order Coriobacteriales; family QAMH01; genus QAMH01. The sequence goes on along the minus strand of USOR01000009.1, from coordinate 12,591 downwards.
GGCCACCCCTTTTTTTGAATTCTCGGAGATTTCTCGACTTCGCTCACTGACGTTCGCTCCGCTCGAAATGACAGGGGAAGCGTGAAGCCCATCTGTCATCTCGACTGGAGCGGCCGCCAGGCCGCGGAACGGAGAGATCTCTCGACTTCGCTCACTGACGTTCGCTTCGCTCGAGATGACAGGGGAGATCAATCGTCGCTTATCCCAAGCAACTCGATCTCGTACTCGAGTGTTTTGCCGGCAAAGGGATGATTGAAATCGACTAGGATGAAGTCCTTTGTCGCCTTCGTGCAGATGGCCGGAATCCTGCGCTGAGACACCGGATTGACCCAACTGCCCACGAAACCCTCGTAGATGTCGTCGCCGTTGGGAAAGTCGCGGCGCAGGAAGCGCTGCACGCCTGCCGGGTCGTGCTCACCATACGCCTTCTCGGGAGGCAACACGACGGTGCGCACCTCGCCAATCTCCATGTCATAGAGCGCCTCGTCAATGCCGCGTATGACCTCGCCCACGCCCATGCGAATGGTTGTGGGCTCATTCCAGCAGATGTCTTCGGGCGGCTTGCCTTGTACGCCACCTCGATAACGTACGTGCGCCGTCTTCCCCGACCGCTCGATATTAGGAAGCGTCATAAAGACCTCCTTGCAGAGACGGAGTGCCCCTTTCAACGACACTCCGTCCTCGTTTCTAGTCCCTCAGCTTTTCGTATGGCTTGTAGACTGGCGTGAAAATGACCTGACGTCGCTGTCCGTCCATCTTCTGCGCAAGCTCGGTGACTGGCCCGTAATACATCACATTGGCAAGGCAGTGATGTACGCAGATGGGCTCTCGGCCACGACTTGTACGATCGATGCACAAGTCGCACAGATCTGTCGGCACCGGAATCTTGTTCCAGTTGTAATGACCAGGCTCAATCTCCCATGGGCCATCGTCAAGCACGCGGATGCCCCATTTGCCCACGGGATAATCGTGCTCTTCCTTGCATGACACCTCGCATGACTGACAGCCCGTGCATAGTTCGTAATCGATAAGCAGTCCCATTGCTTCCATGGCTACCTCAACTCCCCAAATTTATCCTGGATAAGCTGCATGTCCGTATCAAAGTTCTCATCCGTGCCTTCGATATTGCAGAGCATGCATTTGAACGGTGCGCCGAAGCCCAGCTTGCCAACATGGAAATTCGGGATGAGGTTGTTGATATTCGAGCGGTACACACCGTAGTTATGCGGCGCATTGCCGTCTTCCTCCGGGAACCACCAGCCGTGCTGCGCATGGATCACGTCGGGCTTCACCGATACCGTCAGCTTTGCCTTGAGGTAGGCCTCGCCGAACTGGTTGTACACACGGCACCATTGCCCATCGACGATGCCAAGCTTCTTGGCCGTCTCGGGATTAATCTCCACGAGCGGGTTGGGGTTCAGCTCGCGCAGGCGCGGAATCTGGCGATGTTCCGAGTGGAAGAACGCGTAGGTGCGCGCACCGGTCGTGAGCACGAAGGGATAGTCTTTCAGGAGCTCCGGCGTGCTGATGGGGCTGAAATCGGGCTCCTCGTAGTACGGAAGAGGGTCGTCACCAAACTGCTGGAACCCAAGGTTGTAGAGCTCGACACGGCCAGTCGGCGTGTTGAAGCCAGGTGCGCCGTCAGGACGCATCAGGCCCTTCTCGTACTTGTAGTACTCATTCTTGCTCTGGATGCACACCTGCTCTCGCAGCTCCTCGAACGTGCGGCTCTTGCCAAAGCGCAGGAATTGCAGCAGATCGTAGTAGCTGTCAAACTCCTCGAAGCGCTTGGGGTTGAGACGCTTGCCGAGGATGTAGAGCAACTCGAGGTCACCGCGACAATCGCCCTCGTCAACGCATTTGTTCTGCGTGCCGAAGTACAGGGGTGCCGATCCATACGCGGCGGCAACGGTGCTGTCACGCTCGACGACCGTGGCCAGCGGCAAGACGATGTCGCAAACCGCCTGGATAGACGGGGTCATGAAGCAGTCGAAGCCAATGACGAACTCGAGCGAGCGGTTGATGGCCGCCTCCCAGCGCTTGGGCTCGGCGGACGTGCAGGCCAGCAGGTTATTGCCCGCAAAGGCGCCGATGCGTAACGGATAGGGCTCGTCCGTCTCCATGCAGCGCAAGGTGAGATCAGCATGCGAGTTCTGGCTCATGCCGCAGTATGCCGGGTACTCCTTGAGACCTATCATCTTGGCGCGCAGCTCGTCATCGTCAAGCGCCATATAGGGCATGTACTCGTCGTCTTCCTCGGTGTCTGCGTCGAGTGCGACAGCGCCACCGGTGGTTATCTGACCGCCGGGACGGTCGATGTTGCCCGTAATGGCCATGAGCGCGATGATGCACTGCGCCTGCTGCATGCCGTTGGTCTTCTGGTCGGTGGCAAGCCCCCACTGGATCGTGGCGGCCTCCGCATTAGCGTACAGACGAGCCGCTCCGATAATGTCCTCAGCGGGGACGCCGCAGATCTCGGCAGCTTTCTCGGGTGGCATCGTGGCCACACGCTCGGCAAGCTGCTCGAAGCCGTAACACCACTTCTCGACGAACTCGTGATCGTAAAGACCCTCGCGAATGATCACGTCGAGCATCGCCATGGCGATGGCCGTGTCGGTGCCGGGGCGTAACTGCAGGTGATAGGCCGCGCGCGTCGTGAGCCAATTCACACGCGAGTCGACCATGATGAGCTTGCTGCCACGCTTCATGAGGTCGATGACCGCATGACCAAACGCGCCGTCCGGATTCGATACCGTGGGAACCTTGCCCCACAGCACGACTGCCCCGGGGATGTGATACTCGGGATCATCATAGCGACCAGGCAGGCAGCCCGCGTAATCCATCTCGGGGTAGACCAAGCCAGCCGACATGGTGCCAGCGGCCAGACGCGGGAAATAGCACGCGTACCCTGACTGCGTATAGCAGGCGTTGGGCGTTTGCCACACCATCGCAGTGTAGGTCATGCACGAGACGCCGCCTTCGCGTCCGGTGCCTCCGAAGTTCACGAAGCTCTCCTTGCCGTATGTGCTCGTGATCTCCGTATAACGCTCTTCAATGAGATCAAGCGCTTCGTCCCAACTGATCTCCTCCCAGGCATCGGCCTGTCCGCGCTTGTCACGATCGCGTTTCATCGGATGCAATATGCGGGAATTGTTGTACTCGTAATCCTTCAACGCGATGCAGCGCACGCACAAACGTCCCTGGGTAACGGGATGGTTCTCATCTCCTTCGACCTTGACGAGACGTCCGTTCTCGTCGGTATAGAGCTTTAGGCCACAGCCGACCGGATGACACCCCGGCGGCGACCACACGCAGCTCCTCGTAACGGTGAGGCCCGTATCCTCATCTGTGAATCTCCAGGGCTTACCCAGGTCGTTCACGTCAGAGAGACTGTCCAGCTTGACAGCTGGCGACGCAGTCTTTCTCAGCGCCATATCTTGCTCCTCTCGCTCGTAATGCATGGTGATTCGCCATAACGCAAGCATATGAGCGTGAAGGGGTACCGAAAAGCTATCGCGTGGTGCCGTATGACCGGACAGACTCGGACGCTGCGGCCAATTGCGATGAGACCCGTACTCAGAGTACGGATTAGACAGCATTTGCCTGCCTCCGAGTACAAGTATCTACGGACATTTCCAGGTGATAGCTATAATTCTGCTGAGAGCCCATGCATTTGATTCCGTACCAAGCGTACGGCATAAGCGAAATGAGATGTTATGTTCCTGAGCATGGAGATACTGGCAGGAGACCTCGCACAATGGCATGCATCTGCACATGTGCGCGATGCGGAAGGAAGCAGGCAGATTCGCTATGTGACACCTGCTGGTACCCTGCCGCTCGATGATGCCACCGCCTTGTATGCCATGCGCGCAAACGAGCTTGCAGGTTGCGCGTCCCGAGCCAAGGATGGCACCAACCTGCTGTGCGTGGGTGTTCCCAACGAAGAAGACCTGCTTGCATGCGAAGCGCTCAACGTTCTGATACTCGACGCGCCAGAGAGTGACTTTGACCGTGCCCTCAAAGACTGCGCCGAGGCCATCGCCTGGTATGCGGACGGCTTTACGAACCTTGCCGATGCCGTTGAGCGTGGCGACGAGGAAGCGATGCGCCGTGCGGCTGCACTCTTGCGCTATTGCCTGCATGATGAACCGACGCAGGATGCCGATCCGAGCGCCTTGGCCGAGCAGCTCAACTTGCTGCTGCATCGCAACATAACCTCGTGGCAGCTGCTCGAGGACACCATTGCCGATTGGGGCTGGGACCTGCTCGATGAGTACCTTTGCGTAACGAGCACAATTCCCGATGGGGCATTTCGCTCAATGCTCGCAACCGTTCAACCCGAGACGACGGACAAGACACCTGCGCAGGTGTATTTGCCTCAGGAGGAGTATCTCGTCGTCGTCGTGAATCTCACGCATGCCAAGATGGGGTATCGCGAGGCGGCATCCGAGATCGCCGCTCGCCTGCACACGCTCTCAAAAGAAGCGCGCGTTGGGGCGAGCAATCCATTCAGCGAGCTGCAGGATCTCTACTACTACGGCCAGCAGGCCAAGTCCGCCGTGCAGATGAGCATCGCATTGAGCGCCGACGAGGTCGTGTCGATCTTTCACGACCGCTTCCTTGATTTCGTGGCGCTGCACCTATTGGAGACGTGCCCACCGACGACGCTGTTTCCACCAGGGTACAGCCGCCTGCGCAATTACGAGCACGGCCAGGCGCGCACAGGTTCATTGCTGCACTTCCTCGATAGCTATATCGAGCATGACTTCCAGATGAAGCCCACGGTTGCGGCAGAGTACTGCTCGCGCACGACAGCATTCGACAAGTTACGCAAGATCAAGCAAATTACGGGCATGGATCTCGATGACCCCAACACGCGCGCAGCGCTGCGTTTGGCAACGCACGCGATCAGGCTCTCGAAGATATCGCCTCGTCAGCCGGAGTAAACGGAGCGAGGAGAAGCTCCAGCGGAGCGAGGAGATTTCTCGACTCCGCTTCGCTCCGCTCGAAATGACAGTGGGATGCAGCCCTTCGCTCGAGATGACAGTAAGGGGGGCATGCACCGCGTCCTTTTGTCATTCCGAGCGGAGCAGTCGACAGACTGCGCAGTCGAGGAATCTCGCCATGTATCTTATTTGCGAGCGTTGAGCGCCACAGCCTCGAAACGGACCGTCTCGGTCGAGGGAACGGTTTCGACCACCGTGCTCGAGGTGAAGCCGTGGTCAGCCTCGACCGAATACGAGTCGATGACCTCGATGTCGTGAAAGCCCGCGGCCTCCATCTGGTTACGCAACAGATCCTCGGCACGCGCGGCTTGGATGCTGTTGCCGATGTTGCGAGCAGCCTCGACCACTGCCTCATCACGTGTGACGTCGGAGACGATCGTCTCGCAGATGAGCAGACCGCCCGGCTTGAGCACACGGTAAAACTCCTCGAGCGCCTTACCCTGATCGTAGAGCAGTGTCATGACGTTGTTGATGTAGACGACGTCGACAGTCCCCTCTCCGATGCCAGCCTGCATGAGGTCCTCGGGGTAGGCAACCTTGAAGCTCATGTTGTTCGCCTTGAGGCCGTTCTTGCGCCACGCTTTCTCGGAATCGACGATGGCCTCCTCGATGTAGCTTGGCGACCAGTCGACGCCGATGACGTGACCCGTACCACCCACCTTCGCGCTGAACTTGAAACAACCCTTGCCGCGCCTGCACGCCACGTCGAGCACCGTCTTGCCCTTGAGCTGCGCAGCATCGGGCAGGGTCATCTTGCTCATGGACGCAAACCCATACTCGAACTGCTTGCCGCCGTAGTACTCGGCAATCGTCTGTACGTCCGCGGCCTTCGTCGCACCAGGCTGCATGGCCTCCTCGGCGTTGATGTCGAGCGTACGCACGCGCTCGGCGAGGCTACGGCGATGTTCATCAACCTGGAGTTCGTCATTGTGCGCGTAGTACTCCTCATTGCCATAGTGAGCGATGAACTGAGTGGTCGTTTGGCGCGTCGTAATCTCGGCAATCGCGACGAGCATCTCGCGACCGTTGCCCCAGGCCTCCTCGATGAACTTGATTGCGTTGGTCATCTGCGCGTCCGCCGTCTTGACAAGCGGATCGATTGCGTTGACCTCGTCGCGATAGGCATCGCTGATGGTCGCGAAGGCGTCCTCGCCAACCACCGTACCCGCAAGTCTGCATTGCTCCACGAGGCGCTTGAGCTTGGCGATGACGAGGCCCTCCTTGCGCTCGAAGCTCGGCTTGGCAGTACCGGAGGCGACCTTGCGCGCCAAGCTCTGCTCGCGCGCCGAGATGACGACCCCAACGGTATCATCCACCGCTGCCCCTTCGAGCAATCTCGGCTTTGCATCACGCAGGATGTCACGCAGCTCTATGACGACTTCCTCCTGCTCAAGGGCATGCGCACACGACGTAGAGACCGCATCGAGCATGAGACCGAGCAACGCCACGCGCTCGTCAAACTCGGCCCCGCGCGCACGGTTGATGATGTCGAGTCCCGCCTCGCCGGCGAGAATGCTCATGATCTGGTAGTCGGAGCGGTACTTGTCGAAGAGGTTGTAGTACACCGAGAAGCTATCGGCGATGTCGTCGTCGCGCAGGAACTGCCCGATAAGATCACGGCTAATCGGCTTGCCCATTTCCTCGTAGAGCGCAATGGCCTCGGCCAAATCCTCCCAACCGCGCGCGGTGACGAAGCTCTTCCCACCGCCGGGCTTGGACTGCACGAGGTAGAAGCAGTCGGGCTTGGCCTCGAGAAAGGTCGTCACCGCCGGATGTATGCCCTTCTGCATGGCGTAGCGCTTCCATGCGGCATACTCGGGCTCGACTTCGATTTCGCGTAAGCGGTCGAGCGTAACGATGTCGAATTCATGCACCGATTTGTTGTACTCGGGCGGGTTTCCCGCACAGACGATGATCCAGTCATGCGGAATGCGGTGACGGCCAAAGGTCTTGAACTGCAGGAACTGAAGCATCGAAGGATATAGCGTCTCGGAGACGCAGTTGATTTCGTCAAGGAAGAGAATGCCTTCCTTCTTGCCGGTTGCTTCCATGGTTTCGTATACCGACGCGATGATTTCGCTCATGGTATATTCGGAAACGTCGTACTCTTCGCCGCCATAGGTCCTGTGAGAAATGAAAGGCAGTCCGAGGGCGCTTTGGCGCGTGTGATGCGTCATGGAGTAGGCAACGAAACCTACTTCGAGCTCTTGCGCGATTTGCTCCATGATGGCGGTCTTGCCAATGCCTGGTGCGCCAATGAGGAAGATCGGCCGTTGGCGCGCGGGGTTGATTTTGTACATCCCCGCCTCATCCTTGAGAAGATAGGCCTCGACGGAGTCCTTGATCTGTTCCTTTGCGTCGGCAATGTTCATGGCCTTGATCCTTTCTTCGAGACCGTCTTATCACGAATAGGCGCGCTCGGCGCTCTTGAATCGATTGATGCCATCCTCGTCGATCACGACGCGCATGGCCCAGGGCGGAACACTTGGCAGATGCGTCTCGCCGTTGTCGATGAAGACAAACGCCACGTCATACGGTGGCATCTTGTCCGGGTAGTAGCCCAAACCGTCCGTAAAGTACAGAAGCCCCTGCAAGTTCTCGAGCTCTCCACGGTCTTGCAAGTCGGACACGTAGTCGAAGACGGGCCTGAAATCGGTGCCACCGAAGCCCCGCACATAGAAGTTGGCGAGGTATTCCTTGAGCTGCTCGGGGTTCGTAATCTTGGTGTCAGATTGCACGCGCGCATCACATTGGATGATGTGGATGTTCACCTTGGTACCGAATTCCTCGGAGTTCATGAGGATGTCAAAGGTGTGCTCGATGAAACGCTTGCAAAGATCGCCGCTCACGGACTCGGAGGTGTCGATGGCAATGACGAAGTCACGCACGCTCTTCGTCTCCTTGTACTCGAGCGGCTCGACAAGTGGCATATTGCCGTAGAGCTCCAGGCCGTAGGTGTAGAAGATGTAATCAAACTCGTCGTCATTGATGCGCATGTCCTCGTGCACTGTCGCAAAACGACGCAGAAAGTCGCTGTAGTCGTAGGTCTTGCGGTTGGCGATAGCGAGGCTCGAGATTAGGTCACGTGCCTCGTCGCCCCACTCCTTGGAGAAAGTCTCGAGATTCATCTCGATCTGGCGGCTAATCTCCTCCCACTCTTTCTCCTCGTGAGCATTCTCATCGTTGACCTGCTGCTCCGTGTCAGCCTCGCTACTCGAACCCTCAAGCTCGTCATCACTCGTATCGAGCCCTGAGCCATCGACGTTGGAGCTCACGTCCTCGGCGTCGTCGTCTTCGGAAGCCTGCTCGTCATCACCATCATCCTGACCTTCTTGTTTCTGGTCGGAGGAGGGATCGGACTGGCTCATGTCCATATCGCTTGTCGATTGCAGGTCCTGGGCGCTCGTATCCGCCACCTCGTCGGCGTTGTCGTCTTCCTCGCCGATCTCCTCGATATCACCAGGCTTTTCTTCGCCCTCCTGGTCATTGAAGGCTGGCCACGACTCATGGTTGTCGCGTTCGAACAGTGCCTGCATCTCGACGATGTTGCTCTTCGAGTAGTTGAAGTAGCTCGTCCCCTCCGGGTTCTTCATGATGCGGTCGAACAGGTGGTAGAGCTTGGCCGGCATGAAGGCACCGACGGTCTGTTTGAGCTGCGAGAGGTATTGCTCGCGGTCCTCGTCTTGCTCGCTCGTGAAGCGCGTCGCGCACATCTCCATGGCGACGCTCTCGACAATGACGTCGCAGGCTAGAGACCATGCCTCCCGGTTGCGCAGATAGTCGCGGTTGTACGGATGGCGAAAGATGCAGTGCAGGACCAGGTGTAGGTAATCACGCACCGCCTCGTCGAAGGACTCCTCAAAGCGCGCCAACACGCTGTAGGGTTCAAAATAGATGTTCTTGCCGTCTGTAGAAAGCGGATAGCGGGCATGCGCGTGCACCGGCACGAGCTCCATACGCCATAACGCAAGATCGAGAAAGCGGAACTTGAGCATGAGCTGGACGCGACATTCCTCGATAATATCGGTGGCGAGACGCGCAGCCCGATTGAAGCGCTCGGTCTTCTCGTCGGTAATGTGCGCCACGCCGCGTCCCCTTACAAGTCGAAGTCCACGGCGCTGCGCTGGAACAGCCGCCGCTTTATCTCAAGAAGGTATCCCGTCATTGCCGCATCTTGAAGCTTGCCGATGTGATCAATGACATCAAGCAGATTATCCTTGTTCAGAATCTCCAATTCAAGAAGCTCGTCAATTGCCTTGCGATCGTCATGGCGCGCAATCGCCTCGCACACTTCCTCAAGGTTTTTGGTAAGGACCTGCGTGAGCATGATCTTGTTGGTGCTGCTCATGAGGATGGGGTCGGCCAGGCGCTCTATCGCGAGTTTGGCCTGCCCGTATACGTCGAAATCATCGTGCGCACCACTCGTCTTCTTGTCGAATTCGTGCATGTTGACGATCGCGCTGTCGTAGTGTTTGAAGATGCGCGCCAGGTCGACCGAGCTGCTGAGGTTGAACGCAAGCTGGATTTCATGCGCGCTACGCGGGGCATCCGGAAAGTAGAAATCGAAGCTTGCATGGCCCTCATGAGGCTCGTCCAGATCGATGTGGAAGTGCTCCACGAAGCAATCGAGGCTCAATCCGCGCATGCCAACGTGCCGGATGCGATCGCTCAGGAACAGCTCGCGCAGATGACGAGCGCCACCAAAGGCATAGGGATCGATGGTGCTCACATCCTCGGGAATCCTCACGCTTTCAACGTCATCGGCATAGACGACGACGTGCGAGCCACCCTCATCATGGCGCTCGATGAGCAGCCCGGGGACGGAATAGAAGCGCTCGTTTTCCTCGTCAGCCCCGACGCTCTTGAGCGAGGGGGCGACGTCGCCGTTATGGGCACCATGCGTCACGAGCGCGGTATTGCCCAGGTGTCTGAGGTTGCGGGGAATGAAGACGCGTGAAAGCGAGGTGTCGAGGAATGCCTCGTCACCCACCTCTTCGAGCGTTGACGGAAAATCGGCGATGGCGAGCTCGTGGCAATCGCGAAACGCCGCATCCCCGATACGCAGCAGCCCCTCAGGCAGTGTCACTTCCTCGATGTGCGCATGCTGCATGAAGGCATGCGGCTCGATTTCCACCGTTCCCGATCGCAGCGCATATTTCGTCGCCTCGTCATCAAGCAAACGCACGAAGCGCTTGCCTTCATCACTATTGCGATATAAACCGCCTTCGCGGTCGATCTCGAGAATGCCACCTGGTGCGATCGAAAAGCTCGCATCGTCTCCGCAAAAAGTGATTTTCGTGTCATCGGCAACGTTGATGCCCAACGACTCGAGCGTCGCGGGCACGCACAGGGCCTCGATGCCCGTGCCGGTAAAAGCATCGTCCCCGATGGAGATGAGCCCCTCGTCAAGGACGACTCGCGTAAGCCTGCGGCAGCGGAAGAACGCCCGCTCGCCAATGACGCGCAGGTCGCGTGGAGACACGAAGCTCTCGAGTCCCGAATAGGAGAACGCGTAATCCTCGATCGTGGTGACGGTATCGGGCAAGTCGACTCGGTAGAGCTCCGATCGGTTTGCGAACGCCTTCTTTTCGATGACCTGGCAGCCCTCCGGCACCGCGTATCGTTCGCAAGCAAGCGCCAGGACGCGCAGATGCGTGCCCTCGTGCGCGAAGATGGCTTGTCCGTCGGTCGTTATGTAGGGATTCTCATCGTCGATGCTAATCTGCTCGAGCGCCCCCTGTGCGAAGAGCCCAGGCGCAAAGTCATAGGTGCCAAACCCGATGACAAGAGCGCGCAGCCTGCCCTCATCGAATATGCTCGAGGTGACACGTGCGAGCATGCCGGGAAGGACGAGTTCTGCGAGCTTGCGACACCCGCGAACCCACGACGAATCGTACGTCTCGACGTTGCGAGGCAAAGCCAGCCGCTCGAGATTGCCGCAAGAACGAAACGCGCAATTGCCGATTCTCTCGATTTGCGGCGAGCAGATGATCTCCCGCACCGAATCCAGGTACGAGCACGCGTCGATGGCAAGTTCGGCAACCGGCTTGCTCTCGATAAGCGCAGGAATCTCGAGCAACTCCGTATCCGTCTTGCAGCCGATGATGCGCACATACTCATCATGCACGGTCACGTATTCCCAAAGCGTGCCGTCATCCAGCATAAGCGCACGCTCTTCCGAGCACGCAGCCTCGTCCTCGCGGATAAGACGCGTCCGCTCGTCGCGATTACGCGCAATGACCTCCTCCATGCGCTCGATTTCCTCGACGCTTCTCAATCCGTCGCTCAGAGCCATGGTCGCCATCTCCTTGATTCGTGCGAAATTCTCGTCGTCATCCGCATCGAGGCCGCCATGCGTGACTGGCATCTCTCTACCCCAACCCATCTCTAGCGAAACTGCGCGATATCGTCACGCAGGAATGCCTGGTAATCGAAGCCGCCGAGCTTCTCGACGCTCACGATGCAGCTCGTGAAACGAGCATCCTCGTCGGTTTCGATGACGGGAGCCTGGCCATCGGCACGCGCCGCGGCATCGCCGGGTTGGATGGGATGTGCGTCAAGCGTCTCGTAGGTGGGCATGTCCATACCTGCGTCATGCAGCCAGCGCGCGAAGTCCTTGCGGTTGGGTGCCGCCTGAACGGCGTTGCCGGCCACGCGGGCTTGTGCCATGACCTGCTTGTCGCGCGGCGTGATGGCGAGCACCGTCTGGCACACGAGCTTTCCGGCAGGCTTGAGCAACCGCCCGATGAGCTTGATGACGTGCGCCGGGTCGTAGAAAAGGTTGAGGACGCTGTTGACATAGACGAAGTCGAGGCTGCCTTCCTCGATGCCGATCTGGTCGATAAGCTCGGGATAGGCGATGAGGAACTCCATGTTACTTGCGGAGAGCTGGTTCTTCTCAACGGCGCGTGCCTCGCCCTCACGGGCATCTTCGATGAAGGATTCACGCCAGTCAACACCGATGACACGGCCTTGCGGCCCCACGTGATCGGAAAGCTTGTAGGCGCCCTTGCCGCGACGGCAGACAAGATCGAGCACCACCTGGGAATCGAGACCGCCGGGAACGAACATGTCGCAGCGGCTGTCGAGACCGCCATCCTCGGGAATCTGAGCGTAGTGTGTTTTGAGATCGTCTAACGAGAACGCCATGCGTGCCTCCTAGAAGAAAAAGGCCCGCGTCGCGGGCCCTGGATTTTGGTGGTGCCGACGAAGAGACTCGAACTCTTGACCCCCGCATTACGAGTGCGGTGCTCTACCAGCTGAGCTACATCGGCCTGGCGCGTTTCGCGCAGTTGCACAGTCTATCAGACTCGCACGCGTTTGTGAAAACAAACCCGGCAATTGGCAACGAGGGGGTTTGTCAGGATCAAGTGGCTGCCTCACATCTGGTAGGCTGATATTTTTCGATTATGTGTAACTGTAAAAAGCGGTATGTAGAAAATTGACGATTATGTGTAACCGGGAGCCTTCCTCGGGCAGAAAAAAGACGATTATGTGAGAACCAGCACTCATTTGCTACACACAATCGAAAATAACGTGCAGTTGAGCTCGTGCGATTACGCAAAATCGCAAAAAACGTCCCTGT
>USOR01000008.1 GCA_900556425.1 uncultured Coriobacteriaceae bacterium | reverse complement strand
TTTCGCGACCTGGGATTATGCCAATCGGCCTTACGCCTCGAGCAATAACGCGCCAGGAAAACGAAAATAATTGCCACTTTTAGGCCTGTTTCGGGTAGCGCCTCAAGCCTGAAGTCATTAACACAAACAGGGGGCGCTCCTTTCGGAAACGCCCCCTGCTCAAGAACTTCGCGGCATGCCGTCCTCATTGCAATGACGCACGCCTGGCAACCTCTATGCGCGCAGTTCGCGTGCCTTATGCCTCAGGCACCTCGTAGGAACCGTCGGCGGCATCCTCATGCACGCTTTCCACAACCTGTGGAGCTTCCACCGTGCAGGTGTAACCGTCCATGATATCCATATCGATGATGACCTTGGAGCCTTCCAACACATGCCCCGCAATCATCTCGTTGGCAACGCGATCGACAACCTCGCGCTGGACCAGACGCTTCAGCGGACGTGCGCCGTACACGGGGTCGTAACCGTCGATGGCAAGCTGCTCGACCGCTGCGGGCTTGACCTCGAGGTCGATGCGACGCTCGGCAAGACGCTCGCGCACCTTGACGAGCTGCAGATTCACAATCGGCTCGATTTCGGCAGACGTCAGCGCATTGAACGTAATCACGTCGTCGATGCGGTTGAGGAATTCGGGGCGGAACGTGTTGCGCAACGCCTCGTCAACCTGGGTCTGCAGCTCGGCGATCTTCTTCGCCATGGCAGCCATGTCGCCCTGCATCATATCCTCAACCATGGAGCCCATGCTCTCGTTCTGGCGGCTGAACTCGCGGATAGCCTGAGAACCGACATTGCTCGTCATGATGATGATCGTGTTGCGGAAGTCGACCTTGCGGCCCTGTCCGTCGGTGAGATGACCCTCTTCGAGAATCTGGAGCAGCACGTTGAAGACGTCCGGGTGCGCTTTCTCGATCTCGTCGAAAAGCACGACCGAATACGGCTTCTGACGCACGGCCTTGGTGAGCTGACCGCCCTCGTCGTAACCCACGTAGCCCGGGGGCGAACCGATAAGGCGGCTGACCGTGTGCTTCTCCATGTACTCCGACATGTCGAAGTTGAGCAACGCGTCCTCGGTGCCAAAAAGGAACTCGGCAAGCGCCTTGGAGAGCTCGGTCTTGCCCACGCCCGAAGGACCGAGGAAGATGAAGGAGCCCATGGGACGACGCGGGTCCTTGAGGCCGGCGCGACTACGGCGAATCGACTTCGAAAGTGCCGTGACCGCCTCGTTCTGGCCGATAACGCGCTCGTGCAGCGCATCCTCCATGCGGAGCAGACGCGCGGTTTCGGCCTCGGTCAGACTCGAAACGGGAACGCCCGTCGCGAGCGAGACGACATCGGCAATCTGGTCGGTATCGACGGTGGCGACGTTGAGCGCCGCCTCCTCGCGCCACTTCTCCTCGAGCTCGGCACGCTCGCGGATCAGTTCCTTCTCCTTGTCGCGCAGATGAGCGGCAGCCTCGAAGTTCTGGTGCCTGACCTCCTCTTCCTTCTGCGCACGGAGCTTCTTGAGCCTGTCGGAGACCTTGGCGACGTCCTCGGGAACCGACATGTTGCTGATGCGCATGCGCGCACCCGCCTCGTCGATGAGGTCGATGGCCTTGTCCGGCAAGAAGCGATCCTGCACGTAGCGGTTGGAGAGCGTGACGGCCGCCTCGATGGCCTCGTCGGTGAAGTGCACGCGATGATGCGCCTCGTAGTGGTCCTTGAGGCCGTTGAGGATCTCGATGGACTGCTCGATGGTGGGCTCCTCGACCATGACCGTCTGGAAGCGACGCGAGAGCGCCGAATCCTTCTCGACATGCTTGCGATACTCATCGGTGGTCGTCGCGCCAATCACCTGGATTTCGCCACGTGACAGCGGCGGCTTGAGAATGGCGGCGGCATCGATGGAGCCCTCAGCGCTGCCAGCGCCGATGAGCGTGTGCATCTCGTCGATGAACAGGATGATGTTACCGTCGTCCTTGACTTCCTTGACGACGCTCTTGAGGCGATCCTCGAACTCGCCGCGATATTTGGAACCAGCGACGAGCGCCGAGACGTCGAGCGTCACGAGACGCTTGTTGCGCAGCACGTCGGGTACCTGGCCATCTGCGATAAGCTGGGCCAGACCCTCGGCGACGGCGGTCTTGCCGACACCGGGCTCGCCAATGAGCAGCGGATTGTTCTTGGTACGGCGCGAAAGGATTTGCTCGACGCGATCAATCTCGCGCTCGCGGCCGATGACCGGATCGAGCCCGTCTTGCGCGGCAAGCTTGGTGAGGTCGGTGCCGAACTCGTCGAGCGCGGAGCCCTGGTTTGGGCGTCCGCCCGGCTGCTGCGCACCCATCGGGGCATACGGAACGGGCGTGGGGGCGCTGTTGATGAGCTCGGAAACCGCCTCGCGGACTTGGTTGCCCTCGATGCCGATATTCGCAAGGACCTGCATGGCAACGCCATTGCCCTCGCGGATGATGCCAAGCAGCAGATGCTCGGTCGAGATGTAGTTCTGGCCAAGCTGCAGAGTCTCGCGCAGCGCGCCCTCGAGCACGCGCTTGGCCCGCGGCGTGAACGGGATGTGACCCGCAGCCGCAGGAGAATCCTGCTCGGTGATCTCCTTGATCTGGCTGATGACCTCGTCGTACGTAACGTTAAGTTGATGCAAGGCACGGGCTGCGATGCCCTCGCCTTCGCGAATCAGACCGAGAAGCAAATGCTCGGTGCCCACATAGGACTGCTCCAGCTCGCGTGCTTCCTCCTGTGCGAGGACAAGAACGCGGCGGGCCTTATCAGTGAATTTCTCAAACATACGCGGAAAGCCTCCTCGAAAAGAGAGCGGTGGTCTTCCCAGTATAGACATGCCGCCAAGAATAGCGATGACAAGACGATGACGGCTACCCAACACGCCAGCGACATGCGAGCGGCCATTGCCGCAAGATTCCCCGTTGTCATTTCGAGCGAATGCCTAGAGCAGCCCCTCTAGATAGGCGATGATGTCGGCAGACTCAAGCATGGGCTTGCCGTCGATGACCAGGCAGGGCGACTGCGTCGTGCCGTTCATGTCGAGCAGTTCCTGGCGACGCTGCGGGTCGGTGGAATCGACCGTCTCGATCTGGATGTCGTTGGCTGCCATGAAGTCGAGGACGCGGTGGCAGAACGGGCACCCGGGCTTGACGTACAGAACCATGTTATCGAACTTCATGAAATGCTCCTTCGTCATTGAAATGAGACAAGAATCGCCGGGGCAATTTTGTCTTATGCTTCGTCGCGCATGTGGGGGAACAGCAGCACGTCGCGGATGGTGGGCGCATCGGTGAGCAGCATGGTGAGCCTGTCGATACCGATGCCGATGCCACCAGCCGGAGGCATGCCGTACTCAAGCGCGCGAATGTAATCCGCGTCAAAGCCCATGGCCTCGTCATCGCCCATGTCCTTTGCCTTGACCTGCTCCATGAAGCGCTCGGCCTGGTCGACCGGATCGTTGAGCTCAGTGAAGGCATTGGCGTACTCATGCCCCAGGATAAACAGCTCGAAGCGCTGGGTGAGCTCCGGATTGTCCGGGTGCTTCTTCGCGAGCGGAGAAATCTCGAGCGGGTGGTCGATGACGAACGTGGGCTGGATGATCTTCTCCTCGGCGACGGCCTCGAAGATCTCGGCGATGAGCTTGCCCTTGCCCCAAGCGGCTTCGGCATGACCGCCGTTCTTCTCCAGGATGGCCACGAGCTCTTCGCGCGTGCGGTCGAAGGAGACATCCTCGCCCGCATGCTCGCTGGCTAGCTCCATCATGGTCGCGCGGCGCCAATCGCCCGACAAATCGATGGGCGTGCCCTGATACTCGATCTGCAGCGTGCCACAGGCAGCCTCGGCCGCAGCCTTGAAGCAGCCCTCGGCCAAGTCCATCATGGACTCGAGGTCGCCGAAGGCCTCGTAGGCTTCCATCGTGGTGAACTCGGGATTGTGATAGGGATCCATGCCCTCGTTGCGGAAGATGCGTCCCAGCTCGAACACCTTGGGAAAACCACCCACCAGCAGACGCTTCAGGGGAAGCTCCGTGGCGATGCGCAGATAGTAATCGCGATCGAGCGCATTGAAGTGGGTGATGAAGGGCTTTGCGTTCGCGCCGCCGATAATCGGACTCAGGAACGGCGTCTCGACCTCGTAATAGCCCTCATCCTCCATGAAGCGACGAATGGCGGAGATGATACGCGAGCGCTTCTTGAACGTCTCGCGGACCTCGGGGTTGACGACCAAGTCGACGTAGCGCTGACGATAGCGCGTCTCCTTGTCCTGCAGGCCATGGAACTTCTCGGGAAGCGGGCGCAGGCTCTTGGACATGAGCTCGAACGAGGAGACGGCTACGGAGAGCTGGCCGCGACGCGTGCGCATCATGGTGCCATGCACGGCAACCCAGTCGCCCACGTCCAGGTCCTTTAGCTCCTCGAAGGCATCTTCGCCCAAGGTGTTGATGCGGCAAAAGAGCTGGATGGTGCCCGTATGGTCCATGAGCTCGAGAAAGGCGACCTTGCCCTGCGCGCGCTTGGCCATGACGCGGCCGGCGATGGCGACTTCGTCTTCGGTGTCTTGACCGTCTTCGAGACAAGCATACTGCTCGTCAAGCTGCTCGACCGTATGCGAACTTGCAAAGGCGTGGCCATACGGATCGCGGCCCGCATCGATGAGCGCCTGGCGCTTGTTACGACGAACCTCTACCGGATCGTCGATGATCTCCTCTGATGCGTCGGACATGACTAGTGGCCGACCTTCGTGAGCGTGAACTTCATCTTGCGGCCGGTCGGGCCCTCGTACTCGATGACATCGCCCTTCTTGTGGCCGAGCACGGCAGCGCCCACGGGGGACTCGTTCGAGATCTTGCCCTGGGCACTATCGGCTTCGGCACCACCGACGATGGTGAAGACGCGCTCCTTGCCGTTATCGTCGGTCAGCGTGACCGTCGAGCCGATAACGACGCGGTTGCCCTTCTTGGGCGCATCCACGACCTGGGCGTTTGCGAGGACGTCGTTAATCTCGGCAATGCGCTGCTCGAGAATGGCCTGCTCGTTCTTGGCATCATCGTACTCGGAGTTCTCGGAGATATCGCCGAACTCGCGCGCGATGCGAATGCGCTCGCCGACCTCGTCGCGCTTCTCGGTCTCGAGGTAGTGAAGCTCTTCCTCGAGCTTTGCCTTGCCGTCCGCAGTCAGGACTACATCGTTTGCGTTGTTCGCCATGGGATGGTATCTCCGTTCGTCTCTATCTCGTACCCACGCATATGCGCGGATTGGTGGTTAGGTGGGTGTTACTCAGCCTTGCTTGCAGGAGCTTTCTCCGGCTCAGTCGCCTCTTCCACGACGGCTTCCTCGACAGCCTCAACCTGAGGCGCATCCTTGGCGGAAGCGTCATCGACGACCTCGGCCGCATCCTGCGCATCAGCAGCGGCGTCATCCTTCTTCTTGCCGTCCATGCCGTCGCGCAGACTCTTGAACGTCTTGCCAATGGCATTTCCCAACTTGGGCAGATTCTTGGGACCAAAGATAAGCAGGACCACAATCAGAATGATGATCAGCTCAGGAACGCCAATGCCTCCCAGAAAGGGAATCCTCATCATATCCTCCAAAGCTTGCGTGTATGCATCGCTCGAATAGCGAGTGCAAGACTATCACGTATCGCACCATAATAAAACAAAGGGGCTTCTGGCGAATGCAGAAACCCCCTTCTGGCAATCTGGTCGGGATGACTGGATTTGAACCAGCGACCTCTCACTCCCGAAGCGAGCGCTCTACCAAGCTGAGCCACATCCCGAATGCGCGGTGATTGATTCTAGCAGATTATGAGGAACGTGCGGTGGTTTTTTGCGAGGGAGCAAAACTGGTCGCAGACCGGACACTTAACCGGCACTCACGCCGTGCCAGCCAACGCCCTCGTCCTGCCATCCGAGGCCCAGCAACGTGACGAACTCGCCCCAGTCGGTCGTGTAGTGGTGGTTGTTGGCGTAAGCGTTGGGGTTGTAGGCGCGATAGAGCGGCACGGACTTATCGGGATCGGAGAACCAGCCGCCCTCCTCGAGCGTCCATCCGGCGGCCACAAGTGCATCGCGCTCGACTTCGGAAGACGTGTAATGATGCTCGCCGGCGAAGGAGTTGTAGAGACGGTAGACCTGGATTCCTTCCGTCGGGGCCGTCCAGCCGATGCCCTCGTCGTTCCAGCCGGCCGCTATGACCGCGTCGCGCTCGACCGTGCTTGCCGTGTAGAAGTGCTCGCCGGAGTTCGGGTTGTAGAGACGGTACATGGCCTGGGTGCCGACGGGCTCGGGATCGGTCGCGCCGGGATCATCCGGCTTGGGGTCAGTGCCGGGATCGTCGGGCTTGGGGTCATCCGGCGTAGGGTCAACCGGCTCGGCAGGCGTGCTCTGGTACGTGACGGTCTTGGTGCCCGAATACACATCCAGACCCGTCACGTCTATCGTGATGAGACCGCTTTTCGAATCGTATCGGGAAGCCATCGAATAATGCCTTCCCTCGGACAAGGTGACTCCACCGTAGGAAACCGAAACGACCGGCTTCTGCGACTCGCTTATCCCCGTCACCTGGATATCGGCGCTCGAAATGGGAATGCTGAGCGTTTGGGGCTTATCCGTATTATCCGTAAACGCCTTGATGCGCGCGGTCCTACCAGACGTCTCTCCCTCACCCTGAATGGCCTGTGATAGGTCATGCCATGCCGCAGCTTGCGGGTCAAGCGAAAAGCTCTGCCCTTCCAGGCACTCGCTCGTGAAGCTCGCGAACCCGATGCCACCACTTGTGTCGACCGCATAGTTTATGGCCGAGCCATCCGCATGAGAGAGGGTTGCGACCACCGAATACCTCGTTCCCTGGGATAGCGGGACGCTGGTCGGCAACTCGATGGTATGAAATCCTCCGTAAGTGAGCCGCCCTTGCGCTGGCGTCGCAAGAACCGGCGAGCCGCTTGTAGGGTCGTCCGAGTCGCCTGGATTCACGTATATCTGGATAGAGTACTCAACGTTGACGTCATAGATGGCAAGCGAGACCGCCTTCAGCTTTTCGCCGCCCTGCGCGCTGGCCTTTGCCGTAAACACGTTGGCGATACTGCCGCCGGAAGGCAGAGTGTTGTAGAACGGCGCCGGCGAACCATCGTACTGGTAGTTGTTGTCGTAGTTGTCGGCCTTCGCCATGTCATAGGCATACACCCTCGAGTCGGGCCTGTTGAGACAGACGTCCTCGTAGGAAATCCAGAAATAACCGTCTTCGCCAAAGCTCGTCCCCCAGCTGTTCTTGCACAGCCAGGCGCCATTCGATGATGGTCTTGTCGTAGCGCAGTCAAACCCAGGAAAGCGGGGGTCTGCACTTACGGCGTCGTCGGCCTTGAAAAGATCCACGGATAGAGAGGTCACCGTATCCGCGTCTCTATCGCAGCGTAGGTAATACGTCTGCCCGGCCTTGAGGGACACGGTGTTGCCCGCGGCAACCCACGTCCGCTGCAGCAGCCCGCCATCGATTGTCGCGCAATACAGCGTCATCTCGAAAGACTCATCCCACGGATCGGGACCTAGCGTGTAGGAGCCGCTCTCTGTCGGCGTGAACGAAAGCCACCTGTGGCCGCTCGCATCGGGAGCGGGCACGGCAACCTTCTGGCCGTTTGGAATTTGCGTCACGGAATCGGGCATGGAGGCATCAGCAGGCGTGGGAGAGATGCGCGCCGCACAGTCCGTCGCGTTACCGTATTCTCTCGCAAGCCTGACGTAGTATGTCGTGCCCTCTTCAAGAAAACAAGTCGAGTCGCTCATCCCGTTGACCGCCTTGTTTACCCAAAACGGATTTCCTCCTTGGTCATCCAGCTTGTACACGGTTTCGGTGATGTAACTCTGCGGGCTTCCCTGCGACGCCGTGCAGGAGACGTCGTAAAACCCGGAGGTAGTGGGCTCAAACCTCACCCACGCGACACCCTGGGAATCGAGTGTCACGTCCCTGGACTCATCGTCTGCAATCAAAGGCGCCGAGGTAGCTGCCGCGCCATCCCATCCATCGTCAAGTCCGAAGTTGTTGACACTGAAGTCATCATCCCAACCGACAATGGCAATATCATGGTCGGTATCCTGAGATTCGTAATTGTAGTAAGCGCTGTGCGCGGAATTGAAGTACTGCGGGGATTGATTCGAGTTGATCAGCGTAGCAGCGGCGCCGTACTTCATGATCGCCTGCTTGACATCGTTCCTGTCCTCCATGGCAATCATGTAGCCGTTTTCCAGATGGTAGGAGTCATCGTAGGCAAGGGAGCTGTCGAGCGCCGTATCGGTAAGGAACTTCTCCACGGCAGCCTTTCGCTGCTCTTCGGGCAATGTCCAGCCAATCGATTCATAGCGATTAAGGAGTTCGCTGAAGGAAGCGCTATCCTCGTTGGCAGCTCCGGTCCACGAGGCGAGCGCGTGAAGGGTGATCTCGTTGTTTCCGCCCGAGGCAAGATACAGGTCGCTCGCACCCGCAAACGCCTGCGAATATCCAGCATACGTAGCCTTGGCCGAATCCCCCTTTGTCCCGCCAAGGGGGTCGGTTTGCCGATGGTAGGTGAAATACGCGAGGTGACGCTCCGAGAGATCGACCGAGCTTGCGAGCCCCTCGCTTAGAATCGAGGACTCGGCAGCAGCGATTGTCGAAAACGCCCAGCAAATGCCAAGATCACCCTGATTGCCAACGGGTGTGACCCTTCCCTTTTCGACGGAGCTATAGTTGCGCGGAATGCTTTCTTGAGCGGTGAGGCCGTCGTAGTTCGCGTCGTAGATGCTGTAAACGGGGGTTTGCTCGGGAATCGCGCCCGTGCCAGCGGAGTTGCCGCTTGCGCTGATGGTCTCCGGCGCCTTGAACAGCCGCATGATTGGGTTTACGCCCTGGGCAGTGGGGCTATCCTGGGCAAACGCCATTGCAGGGCATAAGGCCATGACCAGTGCAGCGCAAAGCAGGCATTGGGCCGATTTCTTCAGAAGCGCACGCATTGTTCCTCCTGGCTCTTGCGCGGTGGCATGACTCCACATAACGGGAGAGCGAGCCATCTGTCAAGAAACAGACCGCGAAGTATGTCGATTTGAGGCTGCACAGACCCATTTGGCCTGTGTCGTTACCGAACTGATGCTGCGTAGACCCGTGCAATGGGCCTACGCAGGAGGGTTTCGACGGAGTGTGTCGAAGAGAACGGTGCAGGAAATGACAATGAGAGGGGCTGCTTCTGCCCGAAGCGGCAGGGAGGCTACTCTCCCGAAGCTCGCAGCCTCTTGCGCACTTCCTTCGCATAGCGCTTGCTCATCGGCACCTTCGTGCCTGAGGCCAGCACGACATCCGTCGGAGTGATACTCGCCACGCGCTCCGCGTTCACTAGATAACTGTTGTGACAGCGCAGAAAACTCTCGGGAAGTCTCGCAATCACGTCGCGCATCGTCGAGTACATCTGGTGTACGCCACTATCTGCATGTATGAAGACCTTGCGTTTGATGCTCTCGACGTAGTCAATGGTGTCGACGGGCACGATATGCACCTCATGCGCGAACTTGACTATGAGTTTGGTGGGTATAGGCACTTCATCGGGATTACCCGCATGTTGAACGTGCTGCGCGGCGCTTGCATCGAGTGCTGACCTCTTTCGCGACATTGTTGATTTGTCGCGAATTGTTTCTGATTTCATACATTCAAAATAGCACAATCAATAGCATGCGCTTATGCAGAAGTCTGATATAAGAAACAAAATCGGTTTCCGAATCAAAGAACTTCGTAAGCAGCATGGACTTACGCAAGATAAGTTCGCCCTCATGACCGGAATCAACCGTAGCTATCTTGCAGATATCGAAAAAGGAAACAGGAATTTCGGTTTTGACACGCTCGTGAAGATCGTGCGTGGCTTCGGCATCACGTTCTCGGAATTCTTCAAGGGAATATAGAGCATCTGCAGGCGCTCTCTATTCGTTGCCCTGACGATGGTTTGCGTTTGGGGCACATTTCGTACGCGCGCCTGACGAAGATATTCGTTTGGGGCGCTTTCCATGTGCCACAAACGAATATCTTCGACATAACGAGCTTGCTCGTTGGCATAAGGGGCCTCATGGACAGAGGAGAGATTTCTCGACTTCGCGGCCTAGCGGCCGCTTCGCTCGAAATGACAGAAGAGAGGCTGCTCCTTCAATCGAGGCGTCAATGGGAGAGCAACCGCTTCGCTCGGTATGGCAATGGGAAGGCGCCTTCAGTCAAGGCAACAGCAGGGAAAACTTCGCTTGCTTGAGGCGTCAATGGGAAAGTGGCCGCTTCGCTCGGGCCGCAAGTTACGGGCGGACGATCTTGCCGCGCACCGCTTCGACGCGAACGCGCTCGCCAGACTGCGGCGCATGAATCATTTGGCCATCGCCAATGTAGAGACCGCAGTGACCAGGGCTGCACGCCACGACATCACCAGGGCGCGGATCGCTTACCGCAGACATGCCCCAGAAGGAATACGACGTGTAGGCGTGACCATACCTGCCGGTAAGCGCATAGCTCACCAGACCCGAGCAATCGAAACCGCTGGGACTTGAGCTGCCGGACCTATACGGAACGCCCAGGCAAGCCTCGGCGCGACGAACGGATTCGGGCTTCGCGGCCTCGATAGCCGCTGCCTCGGCGGCGGCGATTTCGGCGGCGGTCTCGTCGATCTGCTCGCGGCAGGTCGTGATCAGCTCGAGCTGAGCAGGCTCATCGGCATAGGCTTGCTCGGGACCATCAGAGAAAGACGGCTGTTGCAGAGGGAGGGCAAACGCTGCGGGACAGATAGCGAGTACGAGTAGAGAAGACAGCGCAATGCCAAGGACCGACTTACGGTTATGTAAATGCATGAGAAAAAAGATTCCTAGCGCCCGCAATACATATGGTGCTCAATTTGTAGACAGTAATTGCAGCAGGCAAGGAGGCATACTACCCCAAAATTCGGAGCCTCCATAAACTGCGCACATTTCGCGCATATAGACCCATGTGAGCGGCATCGTCCCCGCTAGAGAGGTTAGAATCGCAGTGCTGCGGTCCATCCTCCTCGGCAGCTCTCGACAACGCCCCATCGCGTGCCCATGGCTTCGATGCAGCTGATGCCACCCGTGGAAATCCCCACGTGACCGGGCTTGTAGAGCACGTCGCCGGGCCGCGCCTCACTTGGGCTGAAGCGTGCCGAGGCAACCGCATAGAGCGATTCGGTGTAGGACGGAAGCGACATGCCGATTTGGCGATAGCACCACGCGACAAAGCCCGAACAATCGAAGGCGTCGGGGCCTTTCGCGCCCCATACGTACGGATGTCCCAGCTTCGAGTACGCGTAATCGAGCACACTGCCGTTCGTGGGCAAGTCTGGTGCAGACCCCGAGCCGGAGGACACCTCCGTGATGGAGCTGGATGCGCCCGGATTGCTCGAGGAGCCTCCTCCCCCACCACCGCCTGAGTCATCTGAACCGCTCGGCTCAGAAGGTGAGGCAGGCGTCGCGGGAACCACCTGCACCGCGCTCGGTACGAACTCCTGCGGCGCACGGGCACTCGCCTGCGCTTCGGCCGCCTCTTGCTCGGCGAGAATCTGACGATATTCCGCGCTCAGGTTGTTGTAGATCCTGTCGTATTCATTCTGCTTGGCAAGCACCTGGCTCATGTACGCCTCGGCAGAGGAAAGCTGTTCGGCAGCACGTTGCTGCTGTGCGACAAGCTCGCCCTGCGCAGACTCGAGCGTCGCCTTCGTGACCTTGGTGCTAGCCACGAGATCCGCATCCTCGGCATTGAGGGCGTTGAGAGTGTCCCACACGGTCGCGAAATCCTCGAAGGTGGTCACGCCCAAGAGCACGTCGAGATACGAGGTCGAACCCGAGCGATACATGGCCGTGGCGCGTACGTCGAGCCGATTCTGTAGCGAGCCGATACGCTCCGACATCTCGGTGATGGTGGCCTGAGCTTCCTCGACCCGTGCCGTCGCGTCGTCATAGGCATCCATGGCCTGATGGTAACGGTCGCCAGCGGCGGAGACGTCCTCTGCCATGGCCTCGAGCTGAGCCTTGACGGTATGGACCTCCGCTTGCTTCTGCGCAGCGGACGTGCCGAGTGCTTGCGTGGGATTAACGGTGCATAACGCGCCCAGAGCGATGAACGAGCCGATGAATGCCCTGCGATTGAGAATAGTAGACATAGCGCGTCCCCCAATGCAACGTTAGAAGTACATATTGGGTTCTCTGCGCAGGCTATGGTACCACCGTCGCGAGCACGCGCCAGCAAGGACGAGTCAATGTCACAGACTCATCACAAAAGGTCGCGAAGTTTGGAGGAACGGTGAACGAACGGCGCTACGGACGCACGATCTTGCCACGCACGCTGGAAATGCGCACGGTAGCTCCCGTATGCGGCGCCTCGATCATCTGGCCGTTGCCGATGTAGAGGCCGCAGTGACCCGCATGGCATGCAACGACGTCGCCCGGCTGCGGATCGCTCACCTCGGGCATGGACCAGAAATCCTGCGAGACGTAGGCATGACCAAAGCTGCCCGTCAAGGCCCAGCTCACGAGACCGGAACAATCGAAGGCACTCGGGCTGCTCGCACCGTAGACATACGGAAGACCGATGGCCGAGTAGGCACGCTCGACCGCGCTGGAACCGCCGAGGTTGGCGCTCGGACGCGAGGAGCTGCTGCCCTTGCTCGAGCTTCCACCACCGCTGCTCGAGCTGCTGGAAACCGAGGGAAAGTACGCCGCGCTTGCGGCGGCTGCCTGCTCCTGAGCGAGGAGCTCCTGGTACTCGGAGCTCAGGCCGTTGTAGATCGACTGGTACTGAGCGGTCTTGGACTCGATCTCGCTCTTGTAGGACTCGGCGATCTCGAGCTGACGCTGGGCCTCGGCCTGCTTGGCATCGAGATCCGCCTTGGCAGCGTCGAGCTCGGCCTTGGCCTGCTTGCTGCTCACGACAAGATCGGCATCCTCCGCATTGAGCGTGTTGAGCGTGTCCCACACGGTTGCGAAGTCATCGAAGGAGCCCACGCCCATGAGCACGTCGAGATAGGTCATGGAGCCAGAGCGATACATCGACGTGGCGCGCGTCTCGATGCGCGTCTGCAGTGCGTTGATCTTTGCCTGGGCATCGTTGATGCGCTGCTGGCAATCCTCGGCCTCGGCAACAGCCTGGTCGTGATTGCGGTTGGCAAGGTTGTAGTCGTCGACTGCGAGAGAAAGCTCGTCATTGAGCGCGTTGAGCTGCGCGGAGACGCTCTGAACCTCGGCCTGCTTCTGCGCAGCCGTCACAGCGCCAGCACTTACGGGAAAGAGCGTCAGAGCAAGTGCCGCAGACAATACGAAAGCCAGGGCCGCCTTACGCTTCATGGAAATATGCATAATTAAAAATCCTAACTGCCCGCTTGTATTCGCACTTCAAAGTGGGCGGTTTGCTTCACTCGTTGGACGTCTATGGTAACACCCGCGCGTGCTCCTGTCTAAAAACGCCGATGCGCATCACAATATCTTGATATAACGAGGGCTTGGGACACTACGGCTTTGTGGGGGAGATTTCTCGACTCCGCTCCGCTTCGCTCGAAATGACAATGGGGGGCTGCTTCGCGCCTCCACTCGAAATGATGGAGCTACGAAAACGAGGCGCAGAAGGCGTCGAGCAGGAGGACGGCGAGATGTTGCTCCCAGCGCTCGCCCGTTACGGTACCCGTTGCATCCGAATAGCCGTGATCGGGCACCTCGATAATGACGCGACGCGGCGTTGTCTTTGCCGAAGACAACGCGATGTTGATGCGGCGGGGAAACATGAAATCGTCGGAGAACTCGATGAGGGGAATGCCGTCTTGGCCGTCAACCTCGACGGACGTGACACCCACCATGAGCATGTTGGAGGGCGGAAACGCCTCGAGCGTATCGGCGCTCATGACGTGCGCACCCTCGAAAGTCGCACGAGCGAGGTTGGCGATACGCGAGGCGACGCCACGGCCGATTTCGTCCAGCCCGTAGAAGCACGCCTCCATCTTCTCGAGCGCCTCGGCTGCACGCGCAAAGCCCATCTGCGCGCCCTCGGCACTCGTCGGCTCCTTGCCCTCCCAGGCATGGCGCAGGCGCTCGATCGCGTCGAAGGTGGTGTTGCCCGCGATGCCGTCGTCCGTGATTCCGACGCTAAGCTGGAAATCGCGCAGGGCGCGCTCGGTATGCGCGCCAAAGATGCCGTCGGACTTGCCAACGACGAAGCCGAGCACCTCGAGAATCGTTTGCAGCGAGCGCACATCGGCACCGTGAAAATGGGGCATGCGCAGATAGAGCATGCGATCGCCAAGCGCGAAGCTCGCGTCCACCAGGGCCGCCCATGCCTGCTGATCGACGAAATCGCCCGGTGGCAGCCCTTCAGACTGCCTGAACATCTTGACCGCATCGCAGGTGCGCTGGAGATACGCTCCATCGACGGCGAGCTCGTAGCCCATGACGCGCAAACGTCGCTGCACGTCTTCCACGGCGGCACCGTGATCGTTACGGCCAATCGTCCTCATGAGCCCCTCAGTTCAACCGGCTTACGAAAAAGTCGCCCATCGAAACAAGCAGTTTGCGTACGGGACTGGCGGGCAGAACGTCCTTGAGCTCGTCCTGATGATCGTGCGCGAGCTTGATGGCGTGCTCTCGTGCAAAGTCAATCGAACCTGCCTCCTGCATAATCTGCACGGCATGCTCGAGACGAGCGGGATCCGTCTCCTTCGAGGAGAGGATGTTGATGAGCTCGTCATGCACGGCGCCATCGGTATGCTCGAGCGCATGTACGACGACGAGCGTACGCTTGCCCTCGGTGATGTCACCACGGAAGTCCTTGCGCGTGGCCTCCTCGGTACCGACGAGGTTGAGCAGGTCGTCCTGAATCTGAAATGCCAGGCCCGTCGACATGCCGTAGGCGCG